>DATFCC010000462.1:0-3422 GCA_035253505.1 Hyphomicrobiaceae bacterium | reverse complement strand
TCCAGCCAGGAATGCAACAGCGGCATTTGTGGCGATGTGACCTTGGCGAGTCGCAGGATCGCGACCGGGGCGCCGTCGTCCATCGACGCCCGCAGCAGCGCCTCGGTGCGCGCCTTCTGGCGGCCGTACTCGCTGACCGGGCAGGCCTCCGCGCTGGCCGGGACATGTGGCGTCCGCCCATCGAAGACCTGGTTGGTCGACAGGAACAGCACGTAGGCTCCGGCCTTGAGCAGGCGCCGCGTCAGCTCCAGGGTTTGCGTCACGTTGACGTACGCGGAGCCGGCCGGGTCGGCCTGACAGGCTGCAATGCGCGCCACGGCCGCGAAGATGCAGGCAGCGTCCGTGCCGGAAGGGGGAACCCAGTCATGGAGCGGTGCGGCGAGATCGAGCAGCGGGCGTTGCGGGCCGGCACGGTCCGCCCGTCGTGTCGTCGCCAGCACGACCCGACCCATCGCCTCGGCGTGGCAAGCCGTTGCGGACCCGATCTCAGAGTCTCCGCCAACCAGGAGCCACATGGCGCGCAACCTGCCTGCGAGCCGGCTAGGCAACCAGCTCGAGCTTGCCGATCGCCTTGCAGACGGATGCGGCGATCTGCTGGGGCATCAGGCCGTAGATCTCGAAGTGATCGCTCTGCGATCCGTATTTCTTGGGGAACTCGTCCGGGAGCGCAAGGCGCAGCATCGCCGGCAGGCTCTGGCCCCGCGTGCGCACGAGGTGGTCGGTGACGGCGCTGCCGAATCCGCCGATGGCGATTCCTTCCTCGACCGTCACGAGCAGGCGCGCGTTATCGGCGTGCTCGCGCACGGCGGTCTCGTCGAGCGGCTTGACGGTGTGGAAATGGACGACGCTGGCATCGATGCCCTGTTTCTCGAGCAGCTCCGCGGCCTTCATGGCGTTCGTCGTCATCACGCCGGTCGACATCAGCACGACCGGGCGGCGCGAGCGCGCCGTGCGCATCGCGATGGCCTTGCCGATGGCGAAGCCGTTCTCGGGTCGGCTTACGACGGGATCGCCGCCCTTGGCGAGGCGGATGTAGATCGGGTGCGGCCAGTCGAGGGAAGCGCGCATCAGGCGTTTCATCTCTTCGGCGTCGCACACCGCCACGACGGTCATGTTGGGCAGGGCGCGCATGATGGCGATGTCCTCGATGGCGAGGTGCGTGGGGCCGAGCGGCGCGTAGACCACGCCGCCGCCGTTGCCGACCAGGCGGACCGGCAGGTCGTGCAGGCAGAGGTCGACGGCCACCTGCTCGTAGCAGCGCCGTGTGATGAAGGTGGCAATCGTGTTGACGTAGGGGATGAAGCCTTCCATGGCGAAGCCCGCTGCCATGCCCACCACGTTCTGCTCGGTGATGCCCTCCATGAAGTAGCGCGCGGGCATGTCGCGCTTCATGCCCGCCAGCAAGCCCGGACTGAGGTCCGAGCCGATGAAGACGATGCGCTCGTCCTCCTTGGCGAGCTCGTAGACCATGTTGAGACAGGTGTTGCGCATGGCGGTCCCCGAAATCAGTTGAGACAGGCGTAGATCCTGTCGATCTCGCCGTCGACGAACTTGTTCTTGTGATGCCAGTTGGGATCGTTCTCGGCGAAGGCCACGCCCTTGCCTTTCACGGTGTGGCACACGATGGCGGTGGGCTTGCCGGCATCCACGGGCAGCTTCCGCAGAAGGGCGCGCAATGCGCCGACGTCGTGGCCGTCGACCTCGGCAGCGACAAAGCCGAATGCGCGCCACTTGTCGAGCAGGGGCTCGAGATCCTGGATGTCGCGCGTGAACCCCGCCGACTGGATCTTGTTGTAGTCGATCATGGCCGTGAGGTTGCCGAGCCCGTGTTTGCCGGCGCACATGGCGGCTTCCCATACCGAGCCCTCGTTGATCTCCCCGTCGCCCATGACGACGAACACACGGGCCTTGCGCTTGGCGGCGCGCAGCGCCAGCGCCATGCCGAGCCCCACCGAGAGGCCATGGCCGAGCGCCCCGGTCGAGGCTTCCACGCCCGCCACCTTGCCGGCCTCGGGGTGCCCACCCAGGATGGAGTCGCGGCGGCAGAAGGTGTCCAGCGTCTCGAGGGGGATGAAGCCCTTGTCGGCGAGGATGGCGTAGAGGGCGAGGCAACCGTGCCCTTTGCTCAGGATCATGCGGTCGCGGTCGGGCCACCTGGGCTCGGCCGGCCGGTATGCGAGGATATCGTCGTAGAGAACGCGCATGATCTCGATCAGCGACAAGGACGAGCCGACGTGGCCGCGCCCGCCGCCGTCGAGGCCGCGCACCACCAGCCGGCGCAGATACCGCGACCGCTCGTCGAGACCGGCGCCTCCTTCGCGAGCCGGCGCCAAACCGTCGGTGATGGCCATGGGTTCTCCTTTCATGCCGCCTCGGCTTGCGCCACGAGCCTGCGTGCCAGCGCAAGCTGGCGCCGCTTGACCTCGTCCCAGGTCGCCGTCGTGCCGGCGGCCTGACGCAGCCGCCACCGCTGCGGCAGGAACTCGTTGAGGACGATCAGGGCCCATCTGAGCCCGAACAAAGGCAGGTAGGCGTCGAGCCGCGCCTCGAACTGCGCATCGTCGCCGAAGGAGCGCTCGGCGTGCGTGCGGAAGCGCGCGCGCTGACGCGCGTCCAGCGGCATGCCCGGGTGGAACAGCACGTCGGCGGTCAGTTTCACCGGATCGTCCCAGCCGAAATACTCGAAGTCGATGAACGCCAGCGATCCGTCCGGCCGCCGGATGGCGTTGTGGAAACCGAAGTCGGACGGCACCAGGCTGCGCCGGCTTTGCACCAGGGGTGTTGCAAAGCCGAAGCCTGCATCGCCTGCCATGCGCTTGGCGCGCTCGACGAGGCGGCCGCGGGTCGATGCGAACTCGCGGCCGAGGAACTCCTGCAGCTCCGGCGTCTCGTTTGCGGGAACAGCGAGTGCGGTCGTGCGTGCCGCGATCTGTCGCTCGATTTCGGCCCCCGACAGGCAGGCCTCGCTGGCAAGCCGGTCCAATGCGAGCACCGGCGCCCGCCGTAACGCGTGGACGCGCGCCAGGAATTCGCAGGCCTGGTCGATGTCGCGCTCACCCACGGCTCCAACCGGGCTGCCGCCGATCCAGGTGAATGCGGCAAAGCCCCGGGCCGGGTCGGCGGCGACGACACGGGGCACGTCCGCGAAGTCCTGGCGCTCCATGAGGCGCAGCGCTTCCACCTCGGTCCGCAAACGGTCGCGCGGATCGTCCTCCAGCGAGGGGTACTGCTTCAGCGCGAAGCTGCCGCGCTGGCAGCGGACGCGGAACACACGGCTGTTGCGCCCGCCGCCGACCTGCTCCAGGTCGTCGACGACCGTGGCCAGCAGCGAGCCGGCGACGTCTCGCGCAAGAGCGATGCCGGTGTCAGCCATGTCCATTGAACACCGCGCTCTCCACGCGCTGCCATGTCGGGCAGACGGC
>DATFCC010000461.1:0-7818 GCA_035253505.1 Hyphomicrobiaceae bacterium | reverse complement strand
CGACACGATCTCGGCGTCGAGCCGCGCCAGGGTCTCCTTGGCTTCCGCGATCAGCGTCTCCTCGCGCGCCATGTCGCGGGCGAGCTGCTCGGCGCGTGCTTCCAGCTCGCGCTGGCGGTCGGCGGTGCGCTGCGCCTCGCGCTCCAGGTTCTCGCGCTCGATGTTGAAACGCGCCAGCACGGCACCCTTGGCCGCCTCCTGGTCACGCAGGGGCTGGAGCTGCGCCGCCGCGTCCGCCTCGCCCCGGAGCGCCTTGGCCTCCGCTTCGGTGGCCCGGCGGGCGTTCTCCAACGCCTCGGCCAGGTTGGCCTCCTCGGCCTCGACCTGCGCCTGGGCATCCGACCAGCGCAGATGCAGCACGACGGCGTCGAGCTTGCGAATCTCGGCGGAGATCTCCTTGTAGCGCCGCGCCGCGCGCGCCTGGCGCTTCAGGCTTTCGATCTGGGAATTGAGCTGACCGAGGATGTCGTTGAGACGGGCGAGGTTGCCCTCGGCGGCCTTGAGCCGCAGCTCCGCCTCGTGGCGGCGGCTGTGCAGGCCGGCGATGCCGGCGGCATCCTCCAGGATGCGGCGGCGCTGCTCGGGCTTGGCGTTGACGAGTTCGCCAATCTGCCCCTGACGCACCAGGGCCGGCGAGCGGGCGCCGGTGGCCGCGTCCTCGAACAGGATGCGCACGTCGCGGGCGCGCACCTCGCGGCCGTTGATGCGGAAGGCGGAGCCCATCTCGCGCTCGATGCGGCGCGTGACCTCGAGCGTGTCCCCGTCGTTGAACTCGGCAGGTGCGGTGCGGCCTGAGTTGTCGATGAAGATCGTCACCTCGGCATTGTTGCGCGGCGGCCGCGTCATGGTGCCGTTGAAGATCACATCGTCCATGGCAGCCGCGCGCATGCTCTTGTGCGAGGTCTCGCCCATGACCCAGCGCAACGCCTCGAGCAGGTTGGACTTGCCGCAGCCGTTCGGGCCGACCACGCCCGTCAGCCCCTTCTCGATGACGAGCTCGGTCGGCTCGACGAAGGACTTGAAGCCCAGAAGCCGCAGCCGGTTGATGTGCATGGCGATGAGCACCTGGCGTAGGTTGGGTCGAGCGTCCAGCGATGACCCAACACAAGCGATTGGCGACTACGCTGTCGGGCCTGCGCTTCGCTTGACCCAACCTACGCGAACGCTACTTGGCTCAACGCGACTTGCCGGGAGGCTCCGAGGAGGCGACCCGCCCGGCCAGGATGGGATCGACCATCTCGCGGATCTCCTTGATCCCGAGCACGGACTTCACCAGCTTGCCCTGCACGAAGAAATTGGGTGTGCCGATGATGCCGAGGGTGCGCCCGCGTTCCTTGATTGCATTGAGCGCATTGATCATGCCGCGATTCTCGCGGCAACTGTCAAACTGCGCGCGCGTCATCCCCACCTGGGCCGCGACCTTGAAGATGGGATCGGGCCGCACCTCCTGGCTGACCCAGGACGCCTGCTCGCGCATCAGCTTGTCATAGAGGACGAAATACTTCTCCGGGGGGGCGCAGCGCAGCGCGATGGTGGCCAGGCCCGACTGCTTGCCGATCGGAAACTCCGCGCGCAGCACATAGCGCACCTTGCCGGTGTCGATGTACTCGCGCTTCAGCGCCGGCAGTGTCTCGATCTGGAACTGGCGGCAGTAGGGGCATGTCATCGATGCGTACTGCACGATGGTGACGGGGGCGTCCTTGCGCCCCAGCGCCATCTCCGGCAGCTCGCCCGGCTGCATGATCTCGGCGATGGTGGGATTGGCGATCACCTCGCGCCGCCCGATGGCGGACGCCGGCTGCTCGGAAAAAGGATTGTAGGGAACGGGCGTGTCGGCCGAAGCGCCGACCTGGGCGAGCGGCGGGCCGGTGGCGCCCGAAGCCGGCAGGAGCGTACCCGTCAACGGGCCCTCGCCGCTGCAACCGCAGAGCAGGGCGGCGGCTATCAGGCCCGATACAGTCCAGCGGCGCTGCAAGGATCCCCCGTTCGGCGCCCGTCAGCTCTTCAACAGCGATCCGAAAGCCTTGTCGAATTCATCCAGCGTGGGACCGGCGTTGAGCTTCTTGCCGTTGATGAAGAATGTGGGCGTGGCATTGACCCCGAAGGTCTCGGCAGCACGCGAGCGGACGGCGGCGATATTGTCGAGCAACTTCTGGTCCGTCAGGCATTTCTCGAACGACTCCTGCGTGAAGCCGGCCTGCTTGGCGAGCTTCAGCAGCTCCGGGCGCGGGTCGCCGCGCACGAAGGCCCAGTCCTCCTGCTTGGCAAACAGGACGGAGATGAAGGGCAAGGCCTTGTCGTCGCCCGCGCAGCGCGCCAGCATCGATGCGGCGGCGGCGCGATCGTCGAGAGGGAACTCGCGCATGATGAAGCGCACCTTGCCCGTGTCGACGTATTTCTCCTTCAGTGCCGGAAACACCTTGTTGTGGAACTGGGCACAATGCCCGCAGGTCATGGAGGCGTATTCGACCACGGTGATGGGCGCATTGGGGTCTCCGAGCACCAGCTCCGGCAGAGGGCCGGGCTTCATCAGCTCGTCGACCGAGACCTCGGCAGGCCCCTTCTTCTTCTGGGCCAGCGCCGGGCCGGCCAATCCCCAGCCTGCGGCCGCGGACAAGGCCGCTGCGCCGGCGGCGAGCCTCAGCACGGCGCGGCGGGTCAAAGGGTTCGTGCCCCGGGGGCTCAGTATTCGATGGGTCACGGGTTCGATCCTCGGGAGCTAGAGCGCGTCGCGGTGCCGTGGCGCAAAAGATGCAGTGCGGGATGTGCCGCGCACCCAATTAACATAGGTTCTGGCGTGAATAAGGCAAATCCACGTGAGGTCCTGTTTACAGCAGCCGTGTGTGCCGCAAGCAACCTGACCCTGATCGTGGGAGGCCCTTGTCCCAGCCGATCGTAGCGGCGGGGTCAACGCCCGGCTTTGACCTCGGCACCGAGGCGCGCGAGCGCTCCGCGCAGACCGGGATCGGCAATGTGCGCCACCTCGTGCGTGAGGGGAGGTGCTGGCCTGTGGGGCGTGTTCACCGGCAAAGATCGCGCTGCACTGACGGGCGCCTGCACGATGCGCAGGCTCGCCACCGCGGCGTAGCCGAAATAGGCGTTGATGCGCTCGATGATCTGGCGGGCGTTGTGCTGCACGTCGAGGCTGCGGCCACCGTCGACCCTCAGAATGAGCGTGGCGCCGGCGCGGGCTGCGGGTGCCTCGCCGGCATCTTCCTCGCGCCGTTCGATTGCGCGCGGCCATTTCAGCCGATCGGGCGCGGTATAGGCGGCAGTCTCGCCGCCGACGATGCGGACCCAGTCCGTGATCAGGGTCGCCGCCGAAAACCCGTACTTTTCAAATGCCTTGCGTGTCAGCCCGGGCAGGAAGCTGCCGACCGCCTTGACCCCGTTCAGGGCTGTCGGGCGCTTGCGGGCAAAGGCGACCGCGTCGCGCGGACGCGGCAATGCCGGCGGCGAAGAGCGGCGGGGCGGCAGCGATGCCATGGTGGATAGCTCGTGACGGTCGCGGCAGAACCGTTTCCGCCGGCGCGCTCGGCGCCTAGCATGGGTGGAGTGATTCGCCCGCGCCCCACACGCCCTGCCCCCGAGACGCGATGTCTGCTGTGGCAAGAAAGCAACTGCAATTCCCCCTGGCTGGCCGAGGCGCAGCTGGCGGGCTGCTCGATTGGTACGACCGCGAACGGCGCGAGCTGCCGTGGCGTGCGCCGCCGGGCGCGACCCCCGACCCGTACGCGGTATGGCTGTCGGAGATCATGCTGCAGCAGACCACGGTCGCCGCTGTCATCCCGTTCTACGAGCGGTTCCTGGCGCGATGGCCGACCATCGAGGCGCTGGCGGCGGCAAAGCTCGACGACATCCTCGCGGCGTGGGCCGGCCTCGGCTACTACAGCCGCGCCCGCAATCTGCACGCCTGCGCGCGCATCGTCGCCGAAAAGCACCGCGGCACCTTCCCATCCAGCGAGGAGGAGCTGAGCGAGCTGCCCGGCATCGGGCCCTACACGGCCGCTGCCATCGCCGCCATCGCCTTTGGCGCGCGGGCGACGCCCGTCGACGGCAATATCGAGCGGGTCGTCGCACGCCTGTTCGCGGTGAAGACGCCGCTGCCCGCGGCCAAGGAGGAGATACGCCGGCTCGCCGCCACGCTCACCCCTTCCGAGCGGGCTGGCGACTTCGCGCAGGCGCTGATGGACCTGGGTGCCAGCCTGTGCACGCCGAAGCGTCCTTCGTGCCTCATGTGCCCCCTTCAGGCCGACTGCGCGGCCCACGCCGAAGGCATCGAGAGCACGCTGCCGGCAAAGGCGGTCAAGGCGGAGCGCCCCGTGCGTGTGGGGCTGGCCTTCCTGGCCCTGCGCGAGGACGGCTGCGTGCTGCTGCGTCGCCGCCCGGAGGCCGGCCTGTTGGGCGGCATGCTGGAGGTGCCCTCGACCGATTGGGCCGACACCCTGCCGCCCCTGAACGAGGCGCTGCGCACCGCGCCCGTGCGCGGCGACTGGTGGGCGGTGCCCGGGTCAGTGGTGCACACCTTCACGCACTTCAGGTTGGAGTCGCTCGTCTACCGCGCCATCGTTCCTGCCGACGCGTCGCTGACGTTCTGGTCCGACCCGCAGCGCTGCCGCTGGGTCGCCCGCCGGGACCTCGACCGGGCGGCGTTGCCGAGCGTGATGCGCAAGATCATCGCGCACGGGCTGAAGGAGCAGTAGGCGAAGCGCGCTCCCCAGACTGGCCCATCGGGGACGGAGGGGGGGTCAGATCCTGGCGATGACGCGACGGAGCCGGTCGCTGGCGAGCGAAGCCGCGAAGCCCTTGAGCTTGTAGGCGCCGGCCAGCGCCGAAGCTGTCACCAACCGGCTCGGTCCTATGCGCCACGTGACGAACGAGGCCGGCCGCCGTTTCACCCAGATGTGGCGCACCTCCGCGTAATGTCGCTGCAGCCGCCTTCGCCACCACTCTGGCGGACGTAGGGTGAGATGCGCATTGCGGCCGTCCGGCAATGTGGTCGAAGCGAGCCGCGTATCGATGACGATGACGGCGTTGTCCGAGAGCGACGACATGGCGGCGAGCGTGTCGTCGATTTCCTCTTCGGGCAGGTGCTCCAGCACATCGACATTGATGAGCACGTCGAAGCGTCCGCTCGGAAGCCTGTCGTAGGCGGGGATGGCCGGGTCGTAGCGCGCGACGCGGGCCCCGCATCGCTCGGCGATGATATCGGCGAGAGCGCTCTGCCCGCAGCCGTAGTCGATCGCGGAGCGCGCGTCGAGCATCCGGACGTAGGGGAGGATATAGGGCGCCTTCTTGGCGCTGCTCGCGCCATAGACGCGCGTGCTGTGGATTTGCCGATACTGGTCGGTCAGATATGCCTGCGCTTGCGGCTTCATGCGCCGAGTACTCCGAACGGTCTCGTGCAGCAGACGAGTACGAAGTCAATAGCATCCAATGGCGGGCCTAGCCGCGCATCGCTAACAAAAAGCGGCCATCGCATTTCTCGCCGCACCCCTCGCAAAGAAAAAATAGCCCTGGCGGATCGCCAGGGCTGCTCCTGCGGCCGTTGGGGGATCGAGGCGCAGGAAGTCGTCTAGGGACCATTTCTGCTTAAGCCCCATCGGCGCTTGCGGCAACGCGTGACAATCAGCCGTCAGCCGATTCGCGGTCGAATTCTGTGGATAATCTGTGGATAACCCTCAGGCGCGCTCAGCGAGGCCAAAATCGCGGGCATCGCGACCCAGCGTCGACAGCACGGTGGCCACGATATGCGCCGCGCTCAAGCCGGCCACCTCGTACATCTTCTCGGGCTTGTCATGCTCGATGAAGAGGTCCGGCAGCACCATCGGGCGCATCTTCAGGCCGCCGTCCAGAAGTCCCTCGGTCGCGAGATGCTGCAGCACGAAGGAGCCGAAGCCGCCGACCGCGCCCTCCTCGATGGTGATGAGCACCTCGTGGTTCTGCGCCAGCCTGCGGATCAGGTCGTGGTCGAGCGGCTTGGCGAAGCGTGCGTCGGCGACGGTCGCCGGCAATCCAAGCGCAGCAAGCTGGTCCGCAGCCTTGAGGCATTCGCCGAGCCGCGTGCCGTACGACAGCAGCGCCACCGCCGAGCCTTCGCGCACAATGCGCCCCTTGCCGATCTCGAGCGGCCTGCCCTCGGCCGGCAACTCCACGCCGACGCCTTCGCCACGCGGATAGCGGAAGGCCGACGGCCGGTCGTCGATGGCGACGGCGGTCGCCACCATGTGCTTCAGCTCGGCCTCGTCGGCTGCAGCCATCAGCACGAAGCCCGGCAGGCAGCCGAGATAGGCGATGTCGAAGCTGCCGGCATGCGTGGGACCGTCGGCGCCGACCAGCCCGGCGCGGTCGAGCGCGAAGCGCACCGGCAGCCGCTGGATGGCCACGTCGTGCACGACCTGGTCGTAGGCGCGCTGCAGGAAGGTGGAGTAGATGGCGGCAAAGGGCTTGAACCCTTCTGTGGCGAGGCCGGCCGCGAACGTGACGCCGTGCTGCTCGGCGATCCCGACATCGAAGGTGCGGTCGGGAAACTCCTTGCCGAATAGATCGAGGCCGGTGCCGGAGGGCATGGCCGCGGTGACGGCGACGATCTTGTCGTCCTTGCGCGCCGCCTCGATCAGCGCTTGTGCAAACACCTTCGTGTAGTTGGGCGCGTTCGGCTTGGCCGCGACCTGCGCGCCGGTAACGACATTGAACCGGTTGACGCCGTGGTACTTGTCGTCGGAGGCCTCGGCCGGCGGATAGCCCTTGCCCTTCTTGGTGACAACGTGGACGAGAATCGGCCCCTGCCGGGCGTCTCGCACGTTCTTCAGCACCGGCAGCAGCACGTTGAGGTCGTGCCCGTCGATGGGGCCCAGGTAGTAGAAGCCCATCTCCTCGAACAGCGTGCCGCCGGTCCAATAGGTGCGCGTCATCTCCTCGACGAGCGCGGCGCGACGCTCCCAGTACTTCGGCAGCTTCCTGGCAAGCTGTTTGGCGATGTCGCGCAGGTGCAGGTAGGTGCCGCTCGAGGAGATGCGTGCGAGATAGGTCGACAGCGCACCGACCGGCGGGGCGATCGACATATCGTTGTCGTTGAGGATGACGATCAGCCGCTCGTTGCGCGCCCCGGCATTGTTCATGGCCTCGTAGGCCATGCCGGCGCTCAGCGCTCCGTCGCCGATCACGCAGATGACGTTGTGGTTGCCGCCGGCCAGGTCGCGCGCCACCGCCATGCCGAGACCGGCCGAGATGGACGTCGAGGAGTGTGCCGCACCGAACGGGTCGTAGTCGCTTTCGGCGCGTCTGGTGAAGCCCGACAGGCCTCCGCCCTGGCGCAGCGTGCGGATGCGGTCGCGCCGGCCGGTAAGGATCTTGTGCGGATAGGCCTGGTGGCCGACGTCCCAGATCAGCCGGTCGCGGGGCGTGTCGAACACCCGGTGCAGGGCGACGGTCAGCTCGACGACGCCGAGGCCGGCGCCCAGGTGCCCGCCGGTCACGGACACGGCGTCGATGGTCTCCTGGCGCAGCTCGTCGGCAAGCTGGCGCAAGTCCTTCTCGGGCAGAGCGCGCAGATCGGCGGGCGTGGCCACCCTGTCGAGCAGCGGCGTCTTGGAGACCTTGTCCATACCTATGACCTCAATGGCGGTGCATCGTACCGCGCCCGCATGCCCACATCATCCCGCCGCGAAGTATAGCGCGGGAAAAAGGCGGTTTCGGAAGACCTAGCGTCGCGGCAGCGTTGCTGCCTGCTTCTGCCTGCGTCTGGGGCAGCGCAGGTGTTGGCCTATTCCGGGAGAAAAAGGGTCACCCCTCGCTTCCAATGATGATGACGAAGAG
>DATFCC010000460.1:0-8159 GCA_035253505.1 Hyphomicrobiaceae bacterium | reverse complement strand
AGTCAACGACGAATTGGTGCAGACGAGATGAGCACTCACGTTCCCGATTGCAACCGGCGGCGTCACAAATCGTCCCAATGGGCCGCCATGCGCCGGCGCTCGCCGGCGTCCGGCAGGCGCCCGAGCCCAGCCCCAAGATTGTCCTTCATGTGTTCGGGCCTGGCGGTGCCGGGAATGGCGCAGGTGACGGCCGGATGGCCCACGATGTACTTGAGGAAAAACTGGCTCCAGCTCGCGCAGTCGAGCTCCGCCGCCCACTCCGGTAGCATCTTGCCGCGCACCTGGCGGAACAAGGCGCCGCTGTCGAAGGGCTGGTTGACGAGGACGGCCACGCCCTTCTCGGCGCACAGCGGCAGCAACCGTGCTTCGGCGGCGCGGCTGGCAATGGAGTAGCCGAACTGGACAAAATCGATCGGCTCGGCCCGCACGATCGCGGCGAGGTCGTCCAGCGCCGGATCGGTATAGTGCGTGATGCCGATGTAGCGCAGCTTTCCCTGCTCCTTCCAGGCGCGCAGGGTCTTCAAGTGCGCGCGCCAGTCGACGAGATTGTGGATCTGCATCAAGTCGATGACGGGTGCCCGCAGCTTGGCAGAGGATGCCTGCATTTGTGCGATGCCGGCTGCCGCGCCGGACGTCCATACCTTGGTGGCGAGGAAAGCCTTGTCGCGCGCCTGCATGTCGGCGAGGAGGGCTCCGACAACCTGCTCGGCCCGGCCGTACATCGGCGAGGAATCGATGACGCGGCCGCCGGCGTCGAACAGGAGCTGCAGCACTTGCCGCCGAGCATCCATCTCGGAGGGCGATGGCGCGATGTCGAAGGTCTGCCACGTGCCAACGCCGATGACGGGCAGCGGCTCGCGGCTCTGCGGAATCAGGCGAGTGAGCATGGTCGGCCTCAGTTGCGCGATCGTGTGGAGTGGTGGCGGAGCAAGCTGCGCAATGCCGGCAGCGGCCGCGGCCCCAAGCACATGCCGGCGCGACGGTGCCATGGACCAACGCGTCACTGCCGTGGCCAGAGAATGAGCTGCGTGTTGCGGAACTGCGCGATCGGCTTGGTGGCTCCCTCCGG
Source organism: Hyphomicrobiaceae bacterium (assembly GCA_035253505.1). Classification (GTDB taxonomy): domain Bacteria; phylum Pseudomonadota; class Alphaproteobacteria; order Rhizobiales; family Hyphomicrobiaceae; genus AWTP1-13. The sequence continues at coordinate 7,090 of DATFCC010000460.1, read as the reverse complement.
CGTGACGGTCGCATCCCAGACCTGCGTCGTGCGGCCCTGGTGCAACGGCCGGGCGACGCACACGATGACGCCCTCGCGTGCGCTGCCGAAGAAGTTGCTCTTGACCTCCACGGTGGTGAAGCCGACGGCCCGGTCGGGCAGGCTGCGCACCGTGCCATAGCCGCAGCACGTGTCGGCCAGGCTGACCACCGCGCCCGCATGCAGGTAGCCGTTCCAGGCGCCCAGCGCCTTCCTCGCCCGGACCGTGGCGATCACCTCCTGCGGCTCGACCTTGAGGAATTCCAGCCCGAGGTGACCCGGCAGGTACTCGGCACCCGCTGCGTTCCACTCCGCAAGGGTCTGTGGAATCTTGATGTCCATGCGCGCGGGCTCCTCGAGGGTCGCTAGACGGCGCCATGATAGATTAGAGTGCGCGCGCGAGCGAGATGCGCCAGGGAGCGAGCGATGCCTGAGAAACTGCTGCCCACCACCGTCGTCGGCAGCTACCCCCAGCCCGACTGGCTGGTGAACCGCACCATGCTGTCCAAGTCCGTGCCCCGCGTGCGCATGGACATCTGGCGCGTCGCACCCGAATGGCTGGAGCAGGCCCAGGACGACGCCACGCTGCTCGCCATCCGCGACATGGAAGATGCCGGCATCGACATCATTACCGACGGTGAGATCCGCCGCGAGAGCTACTCCAACCGTTTCGCGACGGCGCTCGACGGCATCGACTCGGAGAAGCCCGGTTACGTGCAGGCACGATCCGGGCGAACGGCCGTGCCGCGCGTGGTCGGCAGGATCCGGCGCAGGGGGCCGGTGGAGGTGCGGGACATGGCGTTCCTGCGCGCCAACACCGGCCGGACGGCGAAGATCACGCTGCCGGGCCCTTTCACCATGAGCCAGCAGGCCGCCAACGAGTTCTACAAGGACGAGGAAGAGATGGTGATGGACTACGCCGTCGCCGTGAACGAGGAGGCGCGCGACCTCGAGCGCGCCGGCGCCGACATCATCCAGCTCGACGAGCCCTGGCTGCGCAACGACCCCGAGGCCGCCAAGCGCGTTGCCGTGAAAGCGATCGACCGCGCTCTCGAAGGCCTCAGGGTGCCGACCATCGTGCACCTGTGCTTCGGCTACGCGGCGGTGGTGCCGGGCGAGACCAAGCCCGTCGGCTACTCGTTCCTGCCGCAGCTCGCCGACAGCACGGCGCAGCAGATCTCGATCGAGGCGGCGCAGCCCCGTCTCGACCTGGGCGTTCTCAAGGACCTGGCCGGCAAGAAGATCCTGCTCGGCGTCCTCGATCTCAACGATCCCGCCGCCGAGACGCCGCAGACCGTGGCGGAGCGTATCCGAGCGGGGCTGAAGTTCGTGGCCGCCGACAAGCTGATCCCTGCGCCGGACTGCGGCATGAAGTACATGCCCCGCACGCTGGCGTTCGCGAAGCTGAAAGCCCTGAGCGACGGCGCCGCGCTCGTGCGCTCCGAGCTCTAGCAAGAAGCCTTGCCGTTCAAATCGGCGCGGCCACGGCCACACGACAGCACCGCGCGCGGCGTGCTAGGCTGAGATCACAAGTCGATCTCAATGCGCCCCTCCTGACGGTTGCAGCGGGCGCCCCTGGAGGATGAGGCATGAAGGTTGGCGTCTTCTACTTCCCCACCGACTACGGCATCGACATCTCAGAGCTGGCCCGAGCGCTCGAGGATCGCGGCTACGAATCCCTCTACGTGTGCGAGCACACGCACATCCCTGCCAGCCGGCGCACGCCTTTCCCGGGCGGCGGCGAGCTGCCGAAACGCTATGTCCACACCCACGATCCGTTCGTCGCATTGTCCTTTGCGGCGGCGGCCACGAAGAACATCAAGCTCGGCACCGGCATCTGCCTCATCCCCCAGCGCGATCCGATCATTACTGCGAAGTCCGTGGCCAGCCTCGACCAGCTCTCCGGCGGCCGGTTAATCTTCGCCATGGGCGGCGGCTGGAACGTGGACGAGATGGAAAACCACGGTGCCAAGTACGACACGCGCTTCAAGCTCCTGCGCGAGCGGGTGCTCGCCATGAAGGAGATGTGGACCAAGGAAGCGGCCGAATACCACGGCGAGTTCGTCAATTTCGATCCGATCTGGGTCAATCCCAAGCCCAAGCAGCGTCCGCATCCTCCGCTCTTCCTGGGCGGCGAGAGCGACCACACGCTGAAGCGGGTGGTGGAGTTCTGCGACGGCTGGTTCCCGCGTGCGCGCGGCGGTTTCGAGCCGAAGGTCGGCATGGAGCGCCTGAAGAAGGCCGCCGAGGCCGGCCGGCGCGATCCCACGGCGCTGTCGATCACCGTGTTTGCGGCACCCGCGGACGCTGCCAAGCTCGCGCCCTACCGCGAGGCCGGTATCGACCGGGTGCTACTCGAGGTTCCCGACCGCAGCCGCGACGAGATCCTGGCCGTCCTCGACAAGAATGCGCCGTTGCTCAAGGCCTGATCGGCCTGCGCACATCAAGGGATCGCTCACCGGTCAGCCGGCGGGCGGCGCCTCGATGGAGTAGACGTCGGCGGGCTGCACGACCAGGCTCAGCGCCATGCGGCCCGCCACGGCAAGCACCAGCAATGCCAAGCCGGCGCGAAGCTGCTCGGCCTTGAGCCGCTCCGCGAATCCGACCCCGTACTGCGCGCCGATCACCCCGCCGATGATCAGGGGCAGCGACAGGGCGACGTCGACGCTGTGGTTCTGCATGGCCTGCAGCACGGTGGTGAAGGCGGTGACGCAGACGATCTGGAAGGTGGAGGTGCCGATCACCATCCGCGTCGGCATCCGCAGCAGGTAGATCATCGCCGGCACCATCACGAAGCCGCCGCCGACGCCCATGATGGCCGTGAGCCACCCCACGAAGGCGCCGATGGCGACCGGCGGTATGGCGCTGATGTAGAGCTTGGAGTGCGGAAAGCGCTGCTTGAGCGGCAGGCGCTGGATCCATGTGTGCTGCCCCGCCCGCCGCGCCGAGCCTGATACCCGCGCCGGGGAGGCGCGCAGCGTGTTGACGGCCTCGATCAGCATCAGCGAGCCGATGACGCCGAGCAGGATCACGTAGGTGAGGGTCACGAACAGATCGAGCTGGCCGAGCTTCTTCAGCACGTACACGACCTTGACGCCGCTGATGGCGCCGAGAAACCCGCCGCCGATCAGGAGGTATCCCATCTGCATGTCGATGTTGCCGCGCCGCCAGTGGCCGACTGCGCTCGACACGGACGCGGCCACGATCTGGCTGGCGCCGGTGCCTACGGCAACCGCCGAGGGCACGCCGAGGAAGATCAGCAGCGGGGTCATGATGAAGCCGCCGCCCACGCCGAACATGCCCGACAGGAAGCCGATGGCCAGACCGATGCCGGCCAGCAGGAACACGTTGAGAGAAAGCTCGGCTACGGGGAGATAGATCTGCATCGCGCTGCGTTTCTAATGCTGTGCAGCGGCTCCGCCTAGGGCGTATTTTCACGCAGCGGGCAACCTGTGGCGCGCCGGCCGGATTGGACAGGGCTGGGCCTGGTCCGTCATCGAAGCAAGCGAGGAGAGGCGCCGCGGTCTAGCGCGCCAGCTCCTTCAGTCCGCGGCGGATCAGCTTGGGCGTATCGGCGGCCTCACCCAGCTCGGCCAGGGCGGCGGCCACCGCCTGACTGGCCTGGGCCGGCTGGTAGCCGAGATTGGTCAGCGCCGATATCGCCTCGGCGGGGGCATCGTCCGCGGGCGGTGGCGCTCCTCCTTTCCGCGCGGCGGCCGGCACGCTGAGGCCGGCCACGGAGAGCGCCGGCGCCTTGTCCCTGAGCTCGGCCACGACGCGCTGCGCGAGCTTCTTGCCGACGCCCGGCGACTGCTCCACCGCGGCCCAGTTCTGCAGGGCGATGGCATTGGCGAGATCCTGGGGCGAGAGCGTGCCGAGAACGGCCAGCGCCACCTTGGAGCCGACCCCCTGGATCGTCTGCAGCAGCCGGAACCAGGCGCGCTCGACCTCGCTCGTGAAACCGAACAGGCGAATGGCGTCCTCGCGCACGTGCGTCTCGATGGCAAGGGTCACGGGCTGGCCGACCTGCAGCGTCCGCAGCGTGCGCGCCGAGGCCTGCACCTCGTAGCCGACGCCGCCGACATCGACGATGGCATGTCCCTCGCCGACCGCGTCGACGATGCCTTTGAGCTTGCCGATCATGACGCACCCTGCATTGCGGTCGCACGCATCGCCAGCGCGCGGGCGCTCTGGCGGTGGCTGGCGTGGCAGATGGCGATGGCCAGCGCATCGGCCTCATCGGCACTTTCGAAGACGGCCTTGGGCAGCAGGAAGCCGACCATGGCGGCGATCTGTCGCTTCTCGCCGTGGCCGGTGCCCGTGACGGTCTTCTTGACGACATTGGGCTGGTACTCGGCAACCGGCAAACCACCGAGTGCCGGGACCAGCAGCGCCATGCCGCGCGCCTGTCCGAGCTTCAGGGTGGCGCGGGCGTCCTTGTTGACGAAAGTCTCCTCGACCGCGGCCTCCTGCGGCCTGAAGCTGGCGATGATCCCGGAGAGACCCTCGTAGAGCTGGCGCAGGCGATAGGCGAGGTCGCAGTCCCCGTCCGAGACGACGAGGCCGCTCGCCACGTAGGAGAGCCGCGCCCCGTCCGCCTCGACGATGCCCCACCCCGTGCGCCGCAGCCCGGGGTCGATGCCGATGATGCGAATCGCTTTGTCGCGCATGCTGCTTGATAGCACGTTCGCCCCGGACGACCCCGCATGTGCGGAGAGGCGAGCGGTCCGCTCCACGCGAGCGCCGGTGCCCGCGTCCGATAAACCCTTGCCCCAGTTGTGTGTTCTGCGCAGGGATGGCCGTCCGGCGTCACCAGCGGCCAATCGATTGCGCTCTGGCGACACCTCTTTCACAATCCGGGCGCACCGGTAGCCCGCGGCTCATCCGGACGCTGCGCAGGAGGAAACGAAACACATGTTCCGAACGGCTTTTGCCGCGGTTTGCGCCGCGATGCTGCTGTGGCCCACCGCGGCTCGCGCAGAGACCGACACGATCAAGATTCCGCGCGGCGCCGGCGGGGTGGGCTTCCTGCCGCTCCTGGTGATGGAGCAGAAGGGACTGATTGAGCGCCATGCGCGCGAGGCGGGCGTCACGAACCTGAGGGTCGAGTGGATCAAGCTCGGTGGTCCGGCCGTCGTCAACGACCTTCTGCTGTCGGGGGCGGCCGACGTTGTCGGCGCGGGACCGCCGGCCTTTCTCACACTGTGGGACCGCACACGCGGCAATGCGGGCGTCAAGGGCATCGCGGCGATGACGTCGATCCCCATGTACCTCAACACGCGCGCACCGCACCTCAATTCCATTCGTGACCTGAAGCCGACCGACAAGATAGCCATCACGGCGGTCAAGGTATCGATCCCGGCCATCATCATGCAGATGGCGGCCATCAAGGACTTCGGCGCTTCCGACTACGCCTACTACGACAAGTTCACTGTCGGCCTCACCCACCCCGACGCGCTCATAGCGCTGATGGCAGGTCGCGCGGATATCACGGCCCATTTCGCCTCGCCGCCCTTCCACCAGCGCGAGCGCAAATCCACTGACGTGCGCACCATCCTCACCTCGAACGACGTGATGGGTGGCCCGAGCACGTTCACTCTGCTCTACACACGAGCCAAGTTCCACGATGGCAACCCGAAGGTCTACGCCGCCCTTCTCAAGGCCCTGCAGGAGGCGCTGTCCTTCATAAACTCTGACCGGCGCGCGGCCGCGCAGACCTTTCTCGACATGGAAGGGCAGGGTCTGAGCCTCGAGGAGGTGATGGAGATCCTGAACGACCCGGACGTGCGCTACACGCCCTCGCCGGAGAACGTCATGAAGTACGCCGACTTCATGGCCACCGTGGGCAGCATCAAGGCGCGGCCCGCACAGTGGCAGGAGCTGTTCTTCCCGGCCATTCACGGCCTGCCGGGCGGGTGACGGCCGCAGGCGCGGTTTCGTGGGGTCAGCCGTTGCGAGGCGGGACGAACTGGTCGCGCTGCGCGTAGAGCCACTGCATGATCATGTGACAGACGATGGTCTGGGTGTCCTCGGCGACTTGCATGTCGTCGACGGTGAAGTGGATCGGCACGTCGGCCAGGGCCTTTGCTTTGCCGCCGGAATAGCCGAGGATGGCGTAGCTCTTAACGCCGGTACGCTTCGCCTCCTCCAGCGCCTTGAGAATGTTGGGCGAGTTGCCGCTCCCGGAGAATACAAGCAACACATCCCCCTTCCGCGCCAGCACTGCAAGCTGATGCGCGAAGACGTTGTCGTAGCCCTCATCGTTGGCGAGGCAGGTCAGAATGGCCGGATTGTCCGTGAGCGCGTGAGCGCGGATGCCAGACCCCTTGGCCTTGGACAACGGATAGAGAAAATCATTGGCGAGATGCAGGGCGTTGGACGCGCTGCCGCCGTTCCCACACAGGAAGAGCTGGCGACCCGAGCCCCAGCACTCATGCAGGTCCTCGGCCAGTTGCACAACGGGCGCCCAGTCGAAACCGAGCAGAACGTCAGACAAGCGCCTGGAGTAGTCCTGGAAGCAGTCGACCGGAGACCTGGCGGTTGCCGTAACCGGCGGTTCGTTCATCAGCGCATCCACGTGTCAAGTTAGGCTGACTCGCGACAAGTATTTCCGTTCACACTATCACGAATGCCAACGCGATAGGAGCCTGCCCGTTGGCGTTCCGTAAGCTTGACGGCTCCGCCGGCACCATCAGCGGTGCAACTCAGCCGAGCACGAAGAGGGCGCCCAAGCCGACGCCTCCGACCAGAATGCGCCACCAGGCGAACGGCGCAAAGCCATGGCTGCTGACGAAATCGAGCAGGTAGCGGACGACGAGCACGCCGGTTACGAAGGCTACGACAAACCCGATGGCGATGCTCTCGATGTCGCCAAAGGTCAGGCTTGCGTGGTTCTTGTAGAGGTCGAAGGCGAAGGCGCCGGCCATGGTCGGCATGGCGAGGAAGAAGGAGAACTCGGTGGCGGAGCGTTTGTCTGCCCCGAGCAGAAGGGCGCCGACGATGCTGGCTCCCGACCGGGAGACGCCCGGGATCATCGCCATGCACTGGGCAAATCCCAGCGCGAGCGCCATGG
>DATFCC010000459.1:0-20262 GCA_035253505.1 Hyphomicrobiaceae bacterium | reverse complement strand
AACCACGATCACCGCCAAAATGAGAAGCTGGCCGCTGGCGGGCGTCCGGTAGCTGAGCCCCGTGCCCGGAATGCCGAGCGTCACATTCTTCTTGCCGTGGCCGACGTTGAGCGTGGCCCCTTTGCCGCCGACGCTCGTGCTGACACCGGTCTTGCTCAGGTTGATCTTGACGCCGGGCAGGACGTTGAACGACTTGCGGAAGCGGAAGTATCCCATGGCTCTCGTGCCTCTCGTCGACCGGTCCGAACACACGCGCGGACCGGACATTCATTGCTGTTGCCTTACCACGCTACACGCATCGATCGCCGGCCGATGTCGCCGGCGTCCTAGCGGTTCAGGTTGAAGAGGTTCCCGAACCTGCGAATCTTCTCCTTCACCTGGCCCACCGTGGAGTTTCTGTCCTTGAGCCGTTCGTGCGCCGACTCCCGGTCGAGCGGCTCGGTGTATTTCTTGCGGTTGGCGGCGTCGGCCTCGATCAGTGCCGTCCGCTCCTGCGGCGTCAGCGGGCCGACGCGTGACATCGGCGGGCGTACGAGCGTACGCTGCACGACGGACGGCTCGCCTTTGTTGTGCAGCACCGATACCAGCGCCTCTCCGACCTGCAGCTCCTGGATGGCGCGCTCGGTATCGATGTCGGGGTTCTTGCGGAAGGTCTGCGCCGCCGCGCGGACCGCCTTCTGCTCCTTCGGCGTAAAGGCGCGCAGCGCATGCTGGATGCGGTTGCCGAGCTGCGCGGAAATACGGTCGGGCACGTCGCCGGGACTCTGCGTGACGTAGTAGACGCCGACACCCTTCGAGCGGATCAGCCGGGTGACGCGCTCGATCTGGTCGAGGACGGCAGAGCGCGCGCCGTTGAACAGCAGATGCGCCTCGTCGAACAGGAACACCAGCTTCGGCTTGTCGAGATCGCCGACTTCGGGCAGCTTCTCGAACAGCTCCGACAGCAGCCACAGCAGGAACGTCGCGTAGAGACGCGGCGTGTTCATCAGCTTCTCGGCGGCGAGAATGTTGACGACGCCGCGGCCGTTGGCGCTCGTACGCAGGAAATCGTTGATGTCGAGGGCGGGCTCGCCGAAGAACTTCTCGGCACCCTGCTGCTCCAGCACCAGCAGGCTGCGCTGGATGACGCCCACGGTTGCCGGCGCCACGTTGCCATACCTGCTGCGCAGGGACGCGGCTCGCTTGCCCATCTCGTCGACGACGCCGCGCAGGTCTTGCAGATCGAGGATTTCCATGCGCTTGTCGCCGGCCTTGCGCTCGTCCTCGGCCCACTTGAAGGCGATGTTCAGCACGCCCTCCTGCGGCTCGGTCAGCTCCAGCAGGCGGGACAGCAGCAGGGGCCCCATTTCCTGGACGGTGGCGCGCACCGGATGGCCCTGCTCGCCGAGCACGTCCCAGAAGGCGACCGGGAAGGCCGCATTGCCATAGCGCGCCAGGCCGATCTCCTGGGCACGCTGGACCAGGTTGGGCTTGGGCTCACCCTTGGCGCCGAGGCCCGACAGATCGCCCTTTATGTCGGCGGCGAAGACCGGCACGCCCGCTGCCGAAAAGCCCTCGGCCAGCACTTGCAGCGTCACGGTCTTGCCTGTGCCCGTCGCGCCGGTGACGAGCCCGTGCCGATTGGCGAGCCGCAGCTCGATGCATTCCGGCACCAGCTCGCGCTCCTGCCGGCTGACGCCGATGAGCACGGCACCGTCCTGCACATAGTCGCGGGGGTCGGGCAGACCGGCCTCGGGCTGAGCGCTCTTGGGCTTGTCGGGCATGGTATCGGCAGCTCACCGGCCTTGGCGTTCGGCGCGCGTCGCGGGGCAGCCGCCAAGCGACGCGACTCGCACAGCTTATCCCCTGTTTGCGCAGCCTGTCGCCGTTGTAAACCCTCGGCACCAAGCCCCCGCGCGGCAGGAGGACAAAGCTGTTGAAAAGGTAATGATCGCTAATTGCGGCGTCAAATCCAGCGCTTGCAACGATTTATCGGCGGAAACCGTGACGCTGGACGGCTGCCGGATTACTGCGGCGTCATCCATTTGAGGGCGGCGCCTGACAGCGCGCCGCCGACCACGCAGGGGATGCCGACCTGCACCTGGCCCATGGCGCTGGCGGCAACGCAGCCGAGTGCCAGCACCGTCTGGCCGGCCATGCCCCACCACTGCGTATTGCGGGCGGAGGCGGGCCCCTTGGTCTTGAGCTGCTCGATGGCGGCCATGGCGTCCTTGCGTACCTTGCCGAACTCGAAGGTCTCGGCGGCGTCGATCACCTCCTGCAGGACGAGGCGCGTCTCCTTGGCTTCCTGGTTCATGGCGCGCTTGAGCACATCCAGCAATTCCTTGTCCCGCGAGGCATTGGTGGCCAGCGACAGCTTGGCCATGCTGCCTATCGTCAGCTTCTCGACATTGTTCTGGTCCTTGGCCCAGGCCAGCACCGACAGGATGCGCAGGATCGGCTCGTGCGACCCGGTGGCGAAATAGAAGCCCCAGAGCGTATCGAGCGGCGTACTGCCGGAATCGAGGTCCATCTGCTTGAGGGTCGGCTGCTTGCCGAACACGAAGCGGTCGATCAGCGTCTTGCGGGCCGGCATCCGCTCCACGAATTTCAGCATCAGCTCCTTCCAGCCGGGAAGATCGGAGTAGGCGATGGCACGCACGATGGCCACCTGATCCTCGGGCGGCATCGGGTACATCTTCGAAATGAGGTCCTCGGCCCGCTTCGGGTTGGCATGGAGCACGCCGGCCATGAAGCCCACGTAGATGCCGGCCGTATCCATCTCCCGGAACACGCCGAGCGCGCTCATGGCCTTGACGGCGGCCGGCAGCTTGGCCGGCTCCGGCTTCAGGCGATAGCCGTTGATCCAGCGCAGGATGTGGTCGGTGGAAGCGAACTCTTCCTGCTTCTTCCTGGGCGGTGCCGCGGCCGCCACCGATGCCAGGCCCACAACGAGGGCGAGCATCAGGGCCATTGTCGAACGCATCGCACGTCCCCCGTTCGGCTTCTCCCAGCCGAGCTGCTTCATGCAACAGAGAAATCGGGCGTGGCCGTTTTGTGGCGCCTGCCGCAGGTTCCGCCAAAGTCGCCTTCCGGGTTGGCGGCCGTTGTGGCAATCTCGAGCAAGGAGATCGCCATGCGAAGCACGATCGCGACTGCCGGAAAAGCCCACTTGACGCTGCTGGCTGCAATCGCCGGCCTGGCTGCAACAAGCACAGTCGCAGTCGCCGGGGTCGACCGGCCGCGCGATGCGCCACCGGTCGGCGTCGGGGAAGTGCCGGAATCGGCGAGCCCCGCCGGCGCGCGGTACATTCCGGGCGTCGGCTACAGGTTCGTCGCACCACCGGGGCCCAGGGTGTACGGCTTCTATGCGGGCCCGCGCGTGTACGGCTACCGCGCCCGTGAGGTCGTGTGCGACCCGCTGGGCGCGATCTTCGACCGGCGTTGCGCTCGCCGCTGGCGCTGACGGCCCCTGGGCGGCTCGCCGCCGGCCGCCGCGCCTAGTCGTTGTCCTTGGCGACCGAGATGTCGGGCGCGTCCTCGTGCTTCATGCCCTGCACGTGGTAGCCGGCATCGACATGATGCACCTCGCCGGTCACGCCACGCGACAGATCCGACAGGAAGTACAGGCCCGAGCTTCCCACCTCTTCGATGGTGACCGTTCGGCGCAGGGCAGAGTTGTACTCGTTCCACTTCAGGATGTAGCGGAAGTCGGCAATGCCGGACGCGGCAAGCGTCTTGATCGGCCCCGCCGAGATGGCGTTCACCCGGATGCCGTTTCGCCCGAGATCGGCGGCGAGGTACCGCACGGACGCCTCGAGCGCGGCCTTGGCAACGCCCATCACGTTGTAGTGCGGCATCACCTTCTCGGCGCCGTAATAGGTGAGCGTCAGCATCGATCCGCCCGCCGTCATCAGCTTCTCGGCACGCTGGGCGAGCGCGGTCAGCGAGTAGCAGGAGATCAGCATGGTCTGGGTGAAGTTCTTCTCCGTCGTGTCGACGTAGCGGCCGTCAAGCTCGGCTTTGTCGGAGAAGGCGATGGCGTGCACGAGGAAGTCGAGCCGCCCCCATTGCCGGGCAAGCTCGGCGAACACCTCGTCCATCGAGCCCCTGTCGGTGACGTCGCAAGGCAGGACGAGCTTGGAGCCCGCCTCGGCGGCCAGCGGCTCCACGCGCTTCTTCAGCGCGTCACCCTGGTAGGTGAAGGCCAGCGTCGCACCCTGCGCGGCCACGGCTTTGGCGATGCCCCAGGCCAGCGAGCGGTTGTTGGCAACGCCCATGACGAGCCCGCGTTTGCCCTGCATCAGGGTGCCGGCCGGAATCTCGTTGGCGCTGCCGGGTGCGGTCATCGTCCACGTCCTTGGATTCATGTCATACGGCGGAGGGGCCGTACTCGGCGCATCCTATAGTCTCATACGGCGCGGCGGTCCACCGCACCCGAGACCGGCCGGTCGCGTCGCACACGCGGCCGCGGGATGGCACCGGTGCCGGCCCCATAAAACACCAGTCCGCCACAATCCTGGACGATTGATCGCCGCTCCCAATCTGCGTCTATTCGTGCGTGCACTCGGTCAGGAGGCCGGGAGACAGAGCGTGATCAGGCTCAACGGCATCGCCCTCAAGTACGGCACCGGCCACGAGGTGCTGCGCAATGTCACTTTCCATCTGCGGCCGGGCTCGTTCCATTTCCTTACCGGCCCGTCGGGCTCGGGCAAGACCTCGCTCCTGCGCCTGCTGTTCATGTCGATGCAGGCCACGCGCGGGCAGATCCATGTGCTGGGCCAGGACATCAGCCGCGTCACGCCTTCCAAGCGCGCCCAACTGCGCCGCCGCATCGGCATCGTGTTCCAGGATTTCCGGTTGCTCGACCACCTCACCACATGGGAAAATGTGGCAATGCCGCTGCGCGTGAGCGGAAAGCGCATCACCGACTACAAGGAGGACGTGACGGACTTGCTGCAGTGGGTGGGCCTCGGCGACCGCATGTACTCTTATCCGCATATCCTGTCGGGCGGCGAGAAGCAGCGCGCGGCCATCGCCAGAGCCGTCATCAACAAGCCCGAGCTGCTGCTGGCCGACGAGCCGACGGGCAACGTCGACCCGCAGATGGCGCGCCGCCTGCTCCGTCTCTTCATCGAGCTGAACCGCCTGGGCACGTCCGTCGTCATCGCCACCCACGATCATCAATTGATGCGCCAGACGAAGGCGCCGCGTCTGGAGCTGCACGACGGCCATGTCCGGATCGTATGACCGGCCGACGGGCCCGCCCACGCTGCAGCCATCACGGCCGCACGCTGAGCAGGACCCCTTCGGCGAACAGCATTTTGGCGGCACCTACACGGCGCCGTTGACGACCGGCCCGGCCCCGCCGCCTCGGCTCGACGGCACCGAGAAGACGTCCCGCACGCGCTCCAAGCGCGGCGACCCGACCCAGACCGCGGGCCCGATCGTCCCGGCCGGCTCGGTCACCGGCCGCTCACTGACGCTCGTCATCACCATCATGTGCTTCCTGGCCTGCCTGACGGCCGGGGCCGTCTACATGATGAACCAGTCGGCGTCGGCATGGCTGCGCGACATCGCCAGCGAGGTGACCGTGCAGGTCGAGGCCAGGGACAAGACGGACGTCGACAAGACGGTTGCCGACGTCGCCGGCTATCTCACCCGGCAGGTCGGCATTGCCGCTGCGCGGCCGCTGAGCATGGCCGACGCCGCACGCCTCCTGGAGCCATGGCTGGGCACCGGCGAGGCGCTGCAGGCGCTGCCCGTGCCACGCCTGATCGCCATCGAGCTCGACCGCCAGACGCCGCCCGATCTCGACAACCTGCGCGCCCGCCTGAACGAGCAGTTCAAGGGCGTGACCCTCGACGATCATCGCCGCTGGCAGGCGCAGATCCGCACGATCACCCGCTCCTTCGCGCTCGGCGGCCTCGCCATCCTGCTGCTGGTGGGCGCGGCCACCACGGCCATTATCGTCTCGGCGACGAAGAGCGCCATGGCCTCCAATCGCGAGATCGTGGAGGTGCTGCATTTCGTAGGCGCCACCGACCGCTTCATCGCCCGCGAGTTCGAACGCCACTTCCTGCGCCTCGGCGTTCGTGCGGGAATCGTCGGCGCCGTCTGGGCGATGTTCGTTTTCCTCGCCATGCCGACGGTCACGGAGCTGCTGGGCGGGGGGAGCGTCACGCTCGCCGAGCTGCGCCGGTTGATCGGCATCGCCACGCTCGACCCTCCCGGCTACTTCCTGCTCGGCATCGTCGTGCTGGTGATCGCATCGCTCTGCATGCTGACATCGCGAATCGGCGTTTACCGCATTCTGAACAGCCAGCACTGAGCCCGCCGCGCATCGCCGGAAAAAAGCTGTTCGCGCCCTCGCCGAACGCGGGTCACAAGCGCGTCCAAATCGGATAGGCTAGGGCCAATGACGGCTTCGCCCGCGCCGGGGGCGAGCTCGGGAGAGGCAACGTGGCAGGAGCAGGCAGACTATTTGCCGCAGCCGCCGGCTTGGCGCTGTTCGCATTCCTCGGCGGATTTGTGGTCTTCGCCAGCTCGATCAACCGCTACGCCGCGACCTCGAGCGCGCGCGGCGACGGCATCGTTGTGCTCACCGGCGGCGAGCATCGCCTCAGTGAGGCCGCCCGGCTGCTGGCGGAGGGCCGCGGCAAGCGGCTGCTCATCTCCGGTGCCAACCGCATGGTGTCGCGCGAGGACCTGCACCGCAAGAGCGGCCTGGCGACGGGCCTGTTCGAGTGCTGCGTCGACATCGGCTATGAGGCGCTCACGACCAGCGGCAATGCCGAGGAGACACAGACCTGGGCCCGCAGCCGCGGCTACGGGCGGCTGATCCTGGTGACGTCGAGCTATCACATGCCGCGCAGCCTGGTGGAGCTGGCGCGTGTCATGCCCGAGGTGACGCTGGTGCCCTATCCGGTCGTGTCGCGCAATTTCCGCACCGAGCGCTGGTGGATGCACGCCGGGACGGCGCGGCTGATTTTGACCGAATACCTCAAGTTCCTGCCCTCCGCCGCCCGCCTCGGCATGGCGCGCCTGCTCTCCCCGTGGGAGGTGAGTGCCGTCGCCGGCACGTCGCGGAAAGTGCTGGCGGGCTCGTGAGATTGGCCGATGCTGATGCTCCGCTCGCTCGTGTTCCTGGTCGTGTTCTACGTCAACACGGCGTTCTTCCTCGTGCTGGGGAGCTGGCTGCTGCTGGCGCCGCGGCGCTGGGCCATGGAGGGGCTGCGCCTGCACGGGCTCGCCAGCCTCTGGTGGCTGAAGGTCATCTGCGGAACCCGCTATGAGGTGCGCGGCCGCGAGAACCTGCCCAGGGGCACCTGCCTGATTGCCTCCAAGCATCAGTCGGCCTGGGATACGTTCGCCCTCATTCCGATCTTCCGCGACCCGGCCATGGTGATGAAGGTGGAGCTCGGATGGATCCCGCTCTACGGCTGGTTCAGCCACAAATTCCAGCACATCTTCGTTCGCCGCGACAAAGGCCCGAGCGCCTTGAAGGCCTTGATCCGCGACGCGCGCGATCGCGCCGGGCAGGGGCGGGAGATCGTGATCTTCCCGGAGGGAACGCGGCGTCCGCCGGGAGCGCCGCCGGACTACAAGCCCGGGTTCATAGCCCTTTACGAAGGGCTGGGCGTCACCTGCTTCCCGGTCGCCCTCAACTCGGGCCTGTTCTGGCCGCGGCGGAGCATCCTGCGCTATCCGGGCACGATCGTGGTCGAGGTGCTCGACGCCATTCCGCCCGGTCTGCCGCGCGCGAAAGCGCGCGCCCTCATCCAGGAGCGGATCGAGGTGGCGAGTGCCCGGCTGATCGCTGAAGCGCGGGCCGCACCCGACCCGCCGCCGCTGCCGGCGCAGACACCAGCCTCAGCCCCGGCGGGCTAGAGCCCGCGCGCTGGCGCCGGCAGCGGCTGTCGGCGGCTCGCGTCTGTCAGTGCGGCAGGTGGGTGAACGCCGGCGCCTCGGGCCAGAAGACCTTGGCAACGCGCGCGACTTGCGCCGGATCGCCGGTCGTGAGCAGAACGGCTGATCGCAAGGCATCCGGCGACCCATCGAGGTAGCGCGGATGCCGCTGCAGATAGTCTTCCAGGCTGTCGGCCACCACCTCCGGCTGTGACAGCAGGCGGGTGAACGGCGGCAGGTGCCGCCGGAACAGCGGCTCGACCAGCGGGTAGTGGGTGCAGCCCAGAATGGCGCGGTGCGGTGGCTCTCCCCCGGTCTGGGCCAGCAGCGCGGTGACCGACTGCTCGACGATGGCGTCGAGCTCGTGCTCGGGCGCGCCGCGCTCGATGGCACCGGCGAGCTCCGCGCAGGTCTGCTGCACGACCGTCACCTTGGGACAGCGCTTGCGGATCTCCTCCGGGTAGGCGTGCGAGGCGATCGTGCGCGTCGTGCCGAACACGGCCACCACGTCGGTATTGTACTTCTGGGGGTACTGCGGCGCGGTCACGGCCCATGGCGTCTGGGTGGCCGCTTCCACCGTCGGAGCGACGATGCCGAGGATATTGCGGCCCGCCCAGCCGCTGACCGGCAGCCAGTCCTTCTGCAGGGTGCGCGCCGCCACGCAGGTGGCCGTATTGCAGCCCAGCAGGACCAGCCGGCAACCGCGACGGAACAGGGCCTCGACGCCGTCGCGCGTCAGCGTGACGATCTCGTCGGACGGCCGGTTGCCGTAAGGGACGTTGCGGTGATCACCCAGGTAGGCGAAGGCCACATGCGGAAACCGCCGCACGAGGGCGCGGAAGACGGTGAGCCCGCCGTGGCCCGAATCGAACACGCCGATCATCGCGTTGAGATGCCACGCCGCATACGGGCGTGCAATTCAACACTCGGGCGCAGCCCGCGGGCCTACTCCGCCGCCTGCTGCGGCGAGCCTCCTGCGAGCAGCGCGGCGCCCTGCTCCATGGCGCGCAGCGCGTCGAGGTTCGGCACGGCCACGGTGTGGTAGCCGCAGTCGACGAAATGCACTTCGCCGGTCACGGCGCCGGAAAGGTCGGAAAGAAGATAGAGCCCCGCACCGCCCACTTCGTCGAGCGTCGGTGTGCGGTGGAGGGGGGCGTGATCGCGCTGGTAGTTGAACAGCATGCGCCCGTCCGAGATGCCGGCGCCAGCCAGCGTGCGCATCGGCCCTGCCGAGAGGGCGTTGACGCGGATGCCCTGCACGCCGAGATCGGCGGCGAGATAGCGCACGGAGGCTTCCAGCGCCGCCTTGGCGACGCCCATGACGTTGTAGCAGGGGACCCAGCGGGTGGCTCCGCTGAACGTCAGCGTCAGCAGCGAGCCGCCCGCCGGCATCATCTCGGCAGCGCGCTTGGCCACCTCGGTGAAGGAGAAGCACGAGATGACCATGGTGTTGACGAAGTTCTCGCGCGTGGTATCGGCGTAGCGGCCGGAAAGCTCGCGGCGGTCGGAGAAGGCCAGCGCGTGCACCACGAAGTCGAGCCCGCCCCACTTGTCCTTGATCTCGGCGAAGGTGCGATCGACGCTCTTGATGTCGGTGACATCGCAGTCGGCGACGATGTCGGCACCGGCCTGCTTGGCGAGCGGGATGGCGCGGCGGCCGAAGGCGTCCCCCTGATAGGTGAAGGCGAGCTTGGCGCCGTGGCCTGCGACGACCCGCGCGATGCCCCAGGCGATCGAGCGCTCGTTGGCGACGCCCATGATGAGCCCGCGCTTGCCTGCCATCAGCGGTGCCGGCTTGGCGATATCTGCGTTCGTCATTGCCTCATCCAATCACGGTCTGCACGAGCCGATCGGGCCCAAAAACTCGAGTTGCTGCGGCTCCATGCGCCCTGCCTTCCGGCACCATTCCCGCAGCAGGACACGCCGCGCGGAGCCGCCTGCTCACGCGTCGCATCGCTTCATCACGAGAGTCGCATTGGTGCCGCCGAAGCCGAAGCTGTTCGACATGACACAGTTAAGGTTCACGTTATCCCGCCGTTCACGCACGATCGGGACATCGGCGAATTCCTCATCCAGATTGTCGATGTTGGCGCTCTCGCACACGAAGTCGTTGTTGAGCATGAGCAGGGAGTAGATGGCTTCCTGCACGCCCACGGCGCCCAGGGAATGGCCAGTCAGCGACTTGGTGGAGGAGATTGCGGGAATCTCCTTGCCGAACACCTGCCGGATGGCCTCGATCTCGCGCTGGTCGCCGACCGGGGTGCCGGTGCCGTGCGGATTGATGTAGTCGATCTTGCCGACCGGGCGGCCGTCGAAGCCCTGCATGGCCATCCGCATGCAGCGCACCGCCCCCTCGCCTGACGGCGCCACCATGTCGAAGCCGTCGGATGTGGCCCCGTAGCCGGCAACCTCGCCGTAGATCCTGGCGCCGCGGCTCTTGGCCCGCTGCAGCTCCTCCAGCACCACCACGCCGGCACCTCCGGCGATGACGAAGCCGTCACGGTCCTTGTCGTAGGCGCGGCTAGCGCGCTCGGGCGTGGCGTTGAAGCGGGTGGACATGGCCCCCATGGAATCGAAGAGGACGGAGAGAGTCCAGTCCAGCTCCTCGCAGCCGCCGGCGAACATCACGTCCTGCTTGCCCCACTGGATGAGCTCCGCTGCATTGCCGATGCAGTGCGCGGAGGTGGCACAAGCCGAAGAGATGGAATAGTTGGTGCCCTTGATCTGGAACGCGGTGGCCAGCGCCGCGGACGGCCCTGAGCACATGCCCTTCGGCACCTCGAACGGGCCGACCTTCTTGGGGTCCTTCTGTCGCGCGGTATCGGCGGCACGGACGATGGCGCGCGTCGAAGGGCCGCCTGCGCCCATGATGATGCCGCTGCGCTCGCTGATGACGTCCCTCTCCTCCAGCCCGGAGTCGCGGATGGCCTGGTCCATGGCGATGTAGTTCCAGCCCATGCCCGCTTCCATGAAGCGGCGCGCCTTGCGCGGAACCATAGCCTCCCACTCGAGCTGCGGGGCACCGTGCACCTGGCAGCGAAAGCCGAGCTCGGCATATTCCTGGGCGCGCGTGATACCGGACTTGGCCTCCCGCAAGGCCGCGAGCACTTCCTGGGTATTGTTTCCGATCGAGGAAACGATACCCATGCCCGTCACCACGACGCGTCGCATCGCACCACCCTCTCCTGGCAACCTTGCCGCTTCGCCACGATCGGGCGAAGGCGACCGCCGGCATCAGTACCGTCCGGCAGCGCCGTCTCATGCGGCAACTGGTTGTTCTCCACCCTCGAACAGGCCGACGCGCAGGTCGGTGGCGGCGTAGATGATTTGTCCATCCGCCTTCATGACCCCGTCCGCAATGGCCAGCTTGAGCCTGCGCAGGATCACCCGCTTCAGATCGACCACGTACTGCACGGTCTTGGTGGTGGGCACCACCATGCCTGTGAATTTCACCTCACCGACACCTAGGGCGCGACCCTTGCCGGGAGCGCCGAGCCAACCCAGAAAGAAGCCGGTGAGCTGCCACAGCGCGTCCAGCCCCAGGCAGCCCGGCATGACCGGA
Source organism: Hyphomicrobiaceae bacterium (assembly GCA_035253505.1). GTDB lineage: Bacteria > Pseudomonadota > Alphaproteobacteria > Rhizobiales > Hyphomicrobiaceae > AWTP1-13. The sequence continues at coordinate 8,813 of DATFCC010000459.1, read as the reverse complement.
TCGCCCTTGAAGTGACAGGCCCACAGCCAATCCAGCATCGGATTGGCGGAAATCTTGAGCTCGGCCACGATCTGGCCCTTGCCGTGGGCACCGCCGGCCTCGGATATGCTCGAGATGCGATCGAACATCAGCATGGGCGGCAGCGGAAGCTGAGCGTTGCCAGGCCCGAACAGCTCGCCGCGACCGCAAGTCAGCAGGTCCTGATACTCGTAGCTCGTCGGGCGCTCGGCCATGGCCATGGTCGTCCCATCCCCTTTGGGGAATTCCGGCGTATGACGGACTGTTGCGGCTTTCAGCGGCATCAAAAGTTCCTATCACACTCGCGGATTGGTCAAAAGCCTGTGTTCCGCCGATTTCCCGCACGGGTTCCGGCACCACCGTTGCGGGCCATGCGCTTGAAGCATATACTCAATTGCGAGGAACACGTGTCCGGATGACGAGCGTGCGGCGCTTTGCCGTTCGCGATTCCTCCGAGCGTTCAGGCTGACGGTATCGATGGACAATACCAATACGCGCGCCGGGACGGCTGCCGTTGACGTCTCAGACCTGCTGCGGAGGGCGGGACTGCGCCCTACCCGCCAGCGCCTGGCGCTGGCGACGCTCCTGTTCGCGGCGGGCGACCGGCACGTCACCGCTGAGGTCCTGCACGCGGAAGCCGTCCGGGCGGGCGAGCGCGTGTCGCTGGCGACGGTCTACAATACGCTGCACCAATTCGAGCGGGCCGGTCTCCTGCGCGAGATCGCCATCGGCGGCCAGCGCGCCCACTTCGATACCAATATCTCCAATCACAACCACTTTTTCATCGAGGCCGAGGGCCGGCTGGTCGACATTCCCGGCAGCTCGATCCGCGTCGACGGCCTTCCGCAGCCGCCCGCGGATTTGCGCATATCCCATATCGACGTGGTGGTCAGGCTGGTGCGCAAGTAGAGGCAGGCTGCGCACCCTGGACGCCGGGCCGGGTCACTTGATGACCTCGTCCTGGTAGGCGCCCCACAGCTTCGCCTGCTCGATGTAGCCGCGATAGCCGCCAACCGAGACGCGGCACCATTTGCCGTCGCAACCGATGATGTTGGCGATGACGCCCGCCTCGACCTGGGCCACCGAATCGGCACGCTCGCTGTCGTCGTAGCGCAGCGCGACAAGCGGCGGCTGACCGCGCGCCGGCTTCACCTCCCATGGCAGGATCACGGCTGTCCGCCGTCCGCTGAGCATCGAGCCCAGGACCCAGCCGGTGGTGCCCTCCGCGTCCCGCACCTGCCGCCAGCTCTCGAACTCCTTGATGACCTCGACCGGCAGTCCGGCGCGACGGAACACCCACGCGGTGGGGTACTCGGTGCCGGGACCCTGGCGCAGGTTGACCCGGTCGGACTTGAGGCTGACGAAGCGTGGCACCGGCAGTCCGCTGGCGCCGGCCGCCGGCGGAGGCGCCGGCTGGGCGGCCGTCTCACTGGCGGCCGCCACGGCCAGCAGGAGGCCCAGGGCGGTCGAGCACAGGTGGCCCGCCCGATGGAGCGGAGCTGTGTGGTGTCGTGGCTCCCTCATGAGTTGCCCAAACCACGATTTGCCGACCGAGATCAAGTCCATTGCGTTCCCGCCAAGGCCATGCGCTCGGCCTAACCTTCGCGTTTTGTCATAGCCGTGGCCATCTGTTAGACAGGGCGATGGTCCGAACGCCGGCCCACGCATACGTGCGTGGCGGCGTCCGGGGCGGTTTTCTGCAGTGGGTAAAGCGGTCATGCCGTCAACCAAGAAGCCGGTCGTCATCGTCACGCGCAAGCTCCCGGAAGCGGTCGAGACGCGTATGCGCGAGCTGTTCGACGCGCGGCTCAACGTGGATGACCGGCCCATGACCCAGGGGCAGCTTGCCGATGCGGTGAAGATCGCCGACGTGCTGGTTCCCACCGTCACCGACCGCATCGACCGCTCCCTGCTGTCTCAGGCGGGCCCCCAGCTCAAGCTGATCGCCAATTTCGGCACCGGCGTGGACAACATCGACCTCGATACGGCACGCGTGCGCGGCATCATCGTCACCAACACCCCTGGCGTGCTCACCGAGGACACGGCCGACATGACCATGGCCCTGATCCTGGCCGTGCCGCGCCGCCTGGCCGAGGGCACCGCGCTGCTGAAAGATGGCCGCAGCCCATGGTCGGGCTGGTCACCCACATGGATGCTTGGTCACCGCATCTGGGGCAAGCGGCTGGGCATCATCGGCATGGGCCGCATCGGCCAGGCGGTGGCACGGCGCGCCCGGGCCTTCGGCCTGCAGGTGCATTACCACAACCGGCGCCGGGTGCCGGAGGAGGTGGAGCAGGAGCTGGAGGCGACCCATTGGGACAGCCTCGACCAGATGCTGGCCCGCATGGACATCGTGTCCGTGAACTGCCCACACACGCCCGCCACCTACCACCTGCTGTCGGCGCGCCGGCTGAAGCTCCTCAAACCGACGGCCTACGTCGTCAACACCGCGCGCGGAGAGGTGATCGACGAGAACGAGCTGGCTCGCCTGATCGAGGCCGGACAGATCGCCGGTGCGGGCCTCGACGTGTTCGAGCACGAGCCCGCCGTCAATCCCAAGCTGCTGGCAAGCGATCGCGTCGTGGCGCTGCCGCACATGGGCTCGGCCACGATCGAGGGGCGCGTCGATATGGGCGAGAAGGTGATCATCAACGTCAAGACCTTCCTCGACGGCCACAATCCCCCCGACCGGGTGCACGCGGCGATGTTTTGATGGGACGGCACAGTCACTGACCAGAAGGCGTTGCCATGTTCGGGAAGATCAAAGCGATGTTGTCCGGTCTCGGCGGTGCCGGAGCGCAGGGCAACGAAGGCGCGACGATTGCGGCGGTGGAGTACAACGGCTACCGCATCAAGCCGGCGCCGTACCGGACCAACAACCACTACCAGACCGCCGGCAGCATCGAGAAGGATACGCCGGAAGGCCTGAAGGAGCATCACTTCATCCGGGCGGACACCTACGCCAGCAGGGAGGATGCGATCGCCTTCACGGTCACCAAGGCCAAGCAGATCATCGACCAGCAGGGCGACCGCATCTTCACCTAAGCCAGCACCGCGATTGGAGCTCGATCATGCCCATCGTGCATCACAAGGACGTGGCCGCTTCACCGATGAAGGGCGGAGCGACGTATCAGACCCTCATCGGCGACGAGCAGGGCACGACGCCGATCCGCGTCGGCATCCAGTCCTCGCCGCCCGGCTACAAGACGCCGCTGCACTCCCATCCCTACATGGAGACGATCACTGTCCTCGAGGGCCAGGGTGAGGCATGGATCGAGGGAAGCGACGAGATCGTCCGGCTCGAGCCGGGCGTCACGCTGGTGCTGCCGCCGCACCGGAGGCACTGGTTTCGCAGCACCGGCCATGGTCCGCTCAAGACGTACGGCGTGCACGCCTCGCCGCATCGCATCGTCGATGTCCACGGCGACTGACGCGGGATGCCGATGGCGGCTGCCGAGCTTCAGTTTCAGGGCGCGCAATGAGCCGCGCATCGGGCGTTCTCGATGAGGCATCGGCGCGCGCCATGGACGCCGCTGCCCGCCTCTATCACGCCTATTTCACCGGCCTGATCCTCACCCTCGTCAGCCGGCGGAGCGCCGCCGATGCTGCGGAATGGGTGTTTCGCGTGTTCCGCCACCAGCATCACGAGAAGTTCGTGGCGAGCTTCGACAAGCTGGGGCTGCGGGGCATGCCGGACGCGGTCGCCTGCGCCGCCTATCATTACCTTTCCAACAGCGTCGGCGGCGTCAGCGTGGAGTTCATGCGCGAGAGCGATCGCAAGGCGTGGGTGAATTTCGTGCCGCCGCGGTGGATCTATCCCGGCGCCAGCATCTGCGGTGTCCCGAGCGAGGTCTCGCGCGCCTTCCTGCGCGGGTGGTACGCGCAGAACGGCGTGTCGCTCGGCAATCCGCGCCTGGGGTTCGTGTGCACGGCGCAGACCACCGATGGGCAGCACGGGCTCGCCGGCTACTTCCTGGAGCACGACCGCAAGCTTGCACCCGAGGAGCGCCTGCAGTTTCGCCCGGGCGAGCTGGCGCCACCCTTCGACCCGGCCGCGGCGCCGCGCCTGCCGGCGGCCGACTGGCCCGCGGAGCGCCTCGCCAAGGCGGCCCGCAACTACGCCATGGAGTACATCCGCTCGGGCCTGCCCCGCCTGGTCGAGATTTTCGGGCCCGCCGAGGCCGCCCATCTCGGCCGCGTCGCGGGCCGGCTGGTGGGGGCCCAGCTTTACAAGGAAACCGCAGCCCTTCTCGGCATAAGCGGCGACGGCGCCGACGGCTTCGGGGCCTTCATGGCCGGCCTTGCTGCGGGCGAGGGCGACGAAGCCGCCGTCGAGACGGATGGCTTCGCAGTGATGGTGAGCCGCCCCGGCTGGCGGCTCATGCGCGGCCTCGATCCGGTCTCACCTGCCGTGTTCGAGGCCTGGAACGGCCTCCTCGAAGGCGCGCTCGCCGTTCACGATCGCTTCCTGGCGCTGGACGTGCTTGGGCGCATGGACTGGGGCGACGAGGCGTTCGTGTGGCGCATCCGGCGCCGCAATTCGTGAGGAGCTGCTCTCACGATGAAAGACGGGAGAGCGAAATTGAAGGACGAAGGACGAAGATGACCGGACCGACCGCGCACGAGGCAGAGATCACCGGATGGCTGGCAGCCCAGAAGGGTGCAATGCTGGCCCTGATCGAGAAAGCGGTGAACATCGACAGCGGCAGCTACGACAAGGCCGGCGTCGACGCCGTCGGCAACCTGTTCATCGACTTCTTCAAGGAGCAGGGCATTCTCATCTCGATCGAGCGTGATGAGCGTTTCGGCAATGCCATCCACATCCGCCTCGACGACAAGCCGACCAACGAGCGCCCCATCCTGCTGATGGGCCATCGCGACACGGTGTTTCCCAAGGGGGAGGTGGCGCGGCGACCGTTCCGCATCGATGGCAATCGCGCCTATGGCCCGGGTGTGGTCGACATGAAGGCAGGGCTCGTGCTCAACGCTTACGTGCTGGCCGCGTTCAAGCGCTTCGGCGGCGCGCCGGCGCCCCTTGCCGGCCTCATCACCAGCGACGAGGAGATCGCCTCGCCCTACTCGCGCGCCGTGATCGAGCGCGTGGGCCGGGAGGCACGCTGCGTGTTCAATTCGGAGCCCGGAAGGCCCAGCGGCAACGTCGTCACGTCACGCAAGGGCGGCGTGTTCCTGGCCTTTGAGGTGGTGGGCAAGGCGGCGCATTCGGGCGGCAACTTCGAGAAGGGCATCAGCGCCATCGGCGAGCTGGCGCACAAGATCGTCGCCATGCACAAGCTGACCGACCTGAAGCGCGGCATCACGGTCAACGTGGGGCTGGTGAAGGGCGGCCAGTCGGTGAATACCACAGCGCCGCTGGCGGAAGGGCAGATCGATCTGCGCTACGTCAAGGCGGATCAGCGCGCCGAGATGCTGGCGGCGTTGCAGAGGATCGTCGCCACCGCCACGGTGCCCGGCACCACTGCCACCCTCGAGATCAAGGGCGAGTTCCTGCCCGTAACGGCATCGCCGGAGGCCGACGAGTTGTTCCACACCTATCAGGCGGCCGCCGCCGATGCGGGCCTGCGCGTCGAGGGAGAGTTCTCGGGCGGTTGCGCCGACTCCGGCTTCACCGCGGCTGTCGGCTGCCCGACGCTGTGCGGCGTCGGCCCTGTCGGCGGTAACGCCCACACGCCGGAGGAGTACCTGGAGATCGACACGCTGGTGCCGCGCGCGCAGGCGATGGCACTCGCCATCCTGCGCATGCCGCCGGCGGTCAGCCCGCGCTGATCCGCGCGGCCGCGATCTGTCATCCCGGAACGGCCCCGGCTCCCGGCTCGCCGCTGCAGTCCGGCCGGGTGACAACGCCCGGCGTCATGCCACGTCGATGCGCACTGCGATGGCAGCGCTGGCGATGACGGCGGGATCGCTGTGCTCGGGGTCGGCCACGTCGAGGCCGCCCTTCACCACCTTCACGGTGACATTGCCTACCGGCACGGACGCCTTCACCTTCTCGATTTCGACCCTCTCCGGCTGCTGCACGCCGATGGTGACCTCGACATCGAGTTGCTTCTTGTCGACCTTCAACGAGCGGACGAAGGCCAGCGAGCTGTGATGCAGGGCGTCCTGCACGGCACGCAACGCGGCCTTGGTGTAGTCGGAGCCGTGGAGGTCGTTGCCGGAGCCGAGCTCGAGGATGACGCGCTTCTTGGCCATGGGCGGCGCCCCTCACGCGACGTCGAGGCTGACAATGGCACAGGCGTTGGCGATCATGGTGCCATCGGTGCCCTCGTCGTTGCGGATTTCCAGCCCGCCCTCGACGACCGTCACCGTGCCCTTGCCATAAGGGAGCACCGCCAGCACCTCCTCCTTGTCGACCAGCTCCGGCCGCGGCACGCCGATGTGCACGTCGACCATCATCGCCTCCAGCGGCTGGCCGAGCGCGGTGGCGATGGAGAGCGAGTTGTGCCACAGCGCATCACGCAGCGCCCGGCAGGCGGCCTTGGTCGGGTCGGTGCCGCGAATGTCGGTGCCCATGCCGATCTCGAGCACCATGCGTTTCTTTGCCATCGTCTTGTCCTGCTATCGGGGGCCGAGCCTCACGCCCGCCATGCGCTCGTAGACCTTCACGACGGACGCGCCGTCCTCCTTCGAGAAGCCCGCCGCCCGCGCCATCTGGTAGACCTGCTGGGTGACGTTGGCCAGCAGCAGCGGCACGCCCAGCGACTTGGCGAAGGCCGTTTCCAGCTCCTGGTCTTTGTAGGAGATATCGACCGTGCCGCCCGGCGCGAAGTCGCCGGCGATGATGCGCGGCACGCGATGATCGAGCGCGAAGCTGGCGCCGGTCGAGACCTTGATAACGTCGTACATCACCTTTGGGTCGAGTCCCGCCTTCGCACCCATGACGAAGGCCTCGGCGATGGCCACCGTGTTGACCTGGATCAGCATGTTGTTGACGAGCTTGAGGGCCAGGCCCTGGCCGATGCCGCCGACATGGAACTGGTTGGACGACATGGCCTTGAACATGGGCAGGCAGGCCTCGAATGTTGCCGCATCGCCGCCGGCGATCACCGACAGCTCGCCCGTGGCCGCACGCGTGCTGCCCCCGCTCACCGGCGCGTCCAGCATGGCGATGCCGTCCACCTTCAGCCTGTCGTGGATGGCCCGCGCGGCATGGGGGTCGATGGTGCTCATCATGGCGACGACGTGGCCGCGGGCAGCCCCCCTGATGACACCCTGCTCGCCGAGAATGACCTCCTCGGTCTGCGCGGTCGTCTCGACGATGGTGACCGTGCGCGCGGATTGGCGAGCGACTTCGGCCGGCGTTGCCGCCGACTTGGCCCCACGGGCCACAAGCGCCTGCACCTTGGCCGCATCGATGTCGTTGACAACCAGCGCAAAGCCCGCCTTGAGCAGGTTCGCGGCCATGCCACCGCCCATAGCACCGAGCCCGATGAAGCCGATCGTCTCCGCCATTGGGTGCTCTCCCGTGTCGCCCGGCGGATCGTGGTGCCGGCCTCAATGCGCCCGACGGTATCCTACGTAGTTGTCCGGTACCGCGTCACCTCGGGACGCCGACGTCCTGCGATGTGTCTGATGCATTGCGGGATGGTGGCCCCGCAAGGCCCGGCAACTCCCCGTGCCCCTCGCACTGCGGCCAGTGGCAGTGCGATCTGACCCGAGTTGCGCCGTCTGCGGCGTCATGCCCGCGAAGGCGGGCACCCACGCTAAGTGCCTTGTGACAGTCGACAGTGCCCCAAGCTGACTTGCGCGGAACTACGCCTGCGCGGAGATGACGTTGCGATCGCAGGACGGGAACGACGACGGACCACGCTGAACCAGCCGTGGTTCGGCTGGCTCACACGTCGCCTGAGCAAGTCGGATGGAAGCCGGGGCCGCGGTCAGCGCTCACAGGTCGAGGATGAACCGCTGCGGGTCCTCGAGGCACTCCTTCACCCGTACCAGGAACGTCACGGCGTCCTTGCCGTCGACGATGCGGTGGTCGTAGCTGAGCGCCAGGCTCATCATCGGGCGGGCGACGATCTGGCCGTTGCGCACCACGGCCCGCTCCTCGATGCGGTGCATGCCGAGGATGCCCGACTGCGGCGCATTGAGGATCGGCGTCGACAGCAGCGAGCCGTAGACGCCGCCGTTGGAGATGGTGAAGGTGCCGCCCTGCATCTCCTCGATGGAGAGCTTGCCATCGCGGGCGCGGCGGCCAAAGTCGGCAATCGCCTGCTCGATCTCGGCCAGCGACATGCGGTCGGCCTCGCGCACGACGGGCACGACGAGCCCCCTGTCGGTGCCGACGGCCACGCCGACGTGATAGTAGTTCTTGTAGATGATGTCCTGCCCGTCGATCTCGGCGTTGACGGCCGGCACCTCGCGCAGCGCCTGGATGCACGCTTTCACGAAGAAGCCCATGAAGCCCAGCTTCACGCCGTGGCGCTTCTCGAACAGGTCCTTGTAGTGGCTGCGCAGGCCCATGATGGCGCTCATGTCCACGTCGTTGAACGTGGTGAGCATGGCGGCCGTCGCCTGCGCCTCCTTGAGACGGCGCACAATGGTCTGGCGCAGCCGCGTCATGCGCACGCGCTCCTCGCGCGCGGTGTCATTGGGCATTGATGGGGCACGCATCTGCACGGCCGGCACGGACGCCGCAACGGCAGCGCGCGCCACCGCTTCCGCCGGCGCCGGAGCGGCAGCCGCAGTGGGCGCGGCAGGGCGCATCGCCGCCGCCAGTGCATCCTCCTTCAGGATCTGGCCGCGCCGGCCCGTGCCGGGCACGTCCTCGGAGGAAA
>DATFCC010000458.1:0-2892 GCA_035253505.1 Hyphomicrobiaceae bacterium | reverse complement strand
GATCCTGCGGCTCACCAACTGAGGTTTAGAGGGCGCTGGCCGGACGGAGGCAGGGCCGTCGCGACAGGCATGTCGCGGCGGCCCTTCCCGTTTCGGGCGCACGGCGGCTATCCTCGCGACGGTCAGCGAGAGCAACGAGGGTTCGATGGTGTCATCCGTGCCGTACTGGTGGGAGGAGGCACCGCCGCTTTCGCTGCCGCAGACGCCGGTGCTCGCGAAATGCGACATCGTCATCGTGGGGGCCGGCTATACGGGCCTCGGCGCCGCGCTCGAGCTCGCCCGTGCCGGCCGCCAGGTGCAGGTGTTCGACCGGCAGCGGCCGGGCGAAGGCGCCTCGACACGCAATGGCGGCATTGCCAGCGGCAACCTGCGCCCCAGCCACCAGGTTATGCACCGGCGCTTCGGCGCGGCGCGTGCCAACGCCATCCAGGCGGAAGCCAAGGCTGCGCGCGAGGACCTGGCCGATTTCATCAAGCGGGAGGGCATCGCCTGCGATTTCCAGCTCGTCGGGCGCTTCACCGGCGCGGCGAAACCTTCCGAGTACGAGAGCCTGGCGCGCGAGGCCGAGCATCTGAGCAAGACGCTCGGCATCGAGGCCTACGCCGTGCCGCGCCCCGAGCAGCGCTCCGTGCTGGGCACGGAGTTCTATCACGGCGGCATGGTGCGCAAGGATATCGGCGGCCTGCACCCGGCCAAGCTGCATCGCGGCATGCTGGAAGCCGCGCGCAAGGCCGGCGTGCTGGTGCATGGCGAGACCGAGGTGAAGGGTTTCGTCGCCAGGAACGGCGGCTTCGAGGTGGACACCGCCCGCGGCAAGGTGCAGGCCAGCCATGTCATCATGGGCACCAACGGCTACACCAACGGCGTCGATCCGTGGCTGCGGCGCAGGCTGGTGCCGGTGCGCAGCCGCATCATCGCCACCGCGCCACTCTCCAACAACTTGATGTCGGAGCTGATGCCGAAGCGCGTCATGTGCTCGGAGACGCGGAAGCTGCACTACTACTACCGCCCCTCACCCGACGGCACCCGCATCCTCTTCGGCGGCCGCGACGGCACCATTGCAGGCGACCCTGTGTGGCCCACCGACAGCCTTCGGCGCGCGTTGGCCGATATCTTCCCGGTGCTCGACGGCGTCGACATCACCCATAGCTGGTACGGCTACGTGGCGATGAACCGCGACATGATCCCGCGCATCTTCTCGCGCGAGGGCACGCGCTACGCGGCCGGCTACTGCGGCTCGGGCGTGGTGTGGGCGCGCTGGGCGGGACAAAAGGCGGCGTGGCTGGTGCTCGGTGACGAGCGGGGGCGATCGGCCCTGGATTTCAGGCCGCCGCCATCGATCCCGCTGTTCAACGGCACGCCCTGGTTCCTGCCGGCCGTCTACGCCTGGATGACCCTGCGCGACCGGATCGATCACGGGTCGAGAGCACGGCGGTGAGCTCCGGTCAGTGCTTGGTCTCGCCGGCCGGCATCTCGCCGACATCCTGGCCGCCGCCCGGCGCGTGTGCGGCCTCGCCGGCGCCTGCCGTCTGCGCGACAGGCTCGCGCAGCTTCTGCTGGAAGCGGCGATAGCCGATCGGGATGGCGGCAAGGTAGAGCAGCGTGCCGACCGTCAGCGTGGCATAGGGGTAGGTGACGAGCAGCGCCACCAGGGCGGCGACGCCGACGAACATCGGCAGCACGAACTCGCCCGAGATGCGCTCGCCCATCAGCTTGCCGGAGTAGGTCGGGATGGTGGAGACGAGCAGCGCGGCCATGGCCGCGGTATAGACGGCGATGGCCCACGGCAAGGCACGCACGTCGAACAATCCCAGGCCATCGGCATAGAGCGGGAGGAGAACCGTGATCGCGCCGGCCGGGGCCGGCATGCCGGTGAAGTAGTCCGACTGCCACTTCGGTTTCTCGACTTCCAGCATGGTGTTGAAGCGGGCCAGCCGCAGGCCGGTCGCGAGGGCGAAGACGAGCGCGACGATCCACCCGAGCCCCTTGGGCAGCCCGCCCAGGCCCCAGGTGAAGAGGATCACGCCCGGGGCGACACCGAAGTTGACGAAATCGGCCAGGCTGTCGAGCTCGGCCCCGAACTTCGATTGCGCCTTGAGCGCACGCGCCAGCCGCCCGTCCACCCCGTCGAGAAGGGCGGCGATCACCACCAGGGCGACGGCCAGATCATAGCGCTGCTCGATGGCCATGCGGATGGCGGTGAGGCCGGCGCACAGGCTGAGGAGCGTGAAGAAGTTGGGCACCAGCATGCGGACCGGAATCTTGTTGTGGCGGAACAGCAGCCGGCGCCGCCGGCGCTGCTCCTGCACCTCGAGCCTCGGCAGCAATGGGTCCATGACCACCTCGCTTTTGATAGCTGCGGGGCTACTGCACCCGCGCCTCGCGCTCCGGCTCCGACGACTTCAGGTCGGCAATCACGGTCTCGCCGCCGATGGCGCGCTGGCCGACGGCGACGAGCACATTCTGTCCGGGCGGCAGATAGAGGTCCACGCGAGAGCCGAACCGGATCAGCCCCACGCGTTGGCCGACGCCCACTGCCTCTCCCTCGTTGACGAAGGTCACGATGCGGCGGGCGATCAAGCCGGCGATCTGCACCATGGCGATGCCGCCGGCACCCCCGCCACTCTCGATGACGAGGCTGCGGCGCTCGTTCTCCTCGCTGGCCTTGTCGGCGGCGGCGTTGAGGAAGCTGCCGGGCACGTAGATGGAGCGGCCGATGCGTCCCGCGACGGGGGCGCGGTTGATATGCACGTCGAAGACCGACAGGAAGGTGGAGACGCGCACGCGCGGCTCCTCGCCGAGCCCGAGCTCGGCCGGCGGGCGCACCCGCTCGATGGCGCAGATGCGCCCGTCGGCGGGGGCGACGACGAGCCCTTCCCGCATGGGCGTGAC
>DATFCC010000457.1:0-12927 GCA_035253505.1 Hyphomicrobiaceae bacterium | reverse complement strand
TGATGTCGGGCGGCCTGCACCGGCTGTGGAAGGACGATCTCGTCGCCTGGCTCGCGCCGCCGAAATCGGCGCAGCCCTTCGCGCTCATCGACGTCGCCGGCGGCACGGGCGACATCACGCAGCGTGTGCTGGAGGCAGGCGGAGCGGGCTGCTCTGCGGTGCTGTGCGACATCAGCCCGGCCATGCTGGAGATGGGGCGCACCCGCCTTGGCGAGTGCGGGCTCGGCGGCAAGGTCGCCTGCGCCATCGGCAACGCCGAGACGCTCCCGTTCCCCGACAGGTCGTTCGACGCGTACACGATCGCCTTCGGCATCCGCAACGTGACGGCGATCGACCGCGCGCTCGCCGAAGCCTATCGCGTGCTGAAGACCGGCGGCCGGTTCCTGTGCCTGGAGTTCTCGGCCTGCGAGGTGCCGCTGCTCGACCGGCTCTACGACTTCCACTCCTTCGAGATCATCCCGCGGCTGGGCGCGCTGGCGGCAGGCTCGGAGGAGTCCTACCGCTACCTCGTCGAAAGCATCCGCCGGTTCCCGAAGCAGGAGCCGTTCGCCGCCATGATCCGCGATGCCGGCTTCGCCCGCGTCGCCTACCGCAACCTCACCGGCGGGATTGCCGCGCTGCATTCAGGCTGGCGCATCTGAAGGCAATGTAGGGTGCAATAGGCGAAGCCGTGTTGCACCGCTCCGCCCTGCCGCGGCGCAATACGCTTCTCTATTGCGCCCTACGGGCTACACACCCTCACTCGGCGTAGTCGGGCTCCTTGCGGTCGAGGATGCGCTTCAGGGCCTCGAAGTGGCGCTCCTGGGGCGTCGGGCCGCTGTAGAAGCTGGCGCCTCCCATGCTGCTGCGGGTCTTGTCCACCACCGGCTCGGGGAGCTGCTTCAGGCGCTGCCCCGTCCACATGGCGTAGATCTGCACCTGCGCGGCGCGCTCGATGTAGTAGAGGCGGTCGTAGGCCTGCGCCACCGAGCTGCCCACGGTGGTGACGCCGTGGTTGGCCATGAACAGGATGCCTTTGTCGCCGAGGACGCCCGCGAGCCGCTCGCCTTCCTCGGTGGTGAAGGCGGGACCCGTGTAGGTGTCGTCGTAGGCGATCTCGTCGAGCATGCCGACCTCGGTCTGCCCGATCTCCTTTATGCGCGGGTCCTCCAGGCGCGTCAGCGCGCTGGTGAAGGGCATGTGGGTGTGAAACACGGCAGCCGCGGTCTTCGGCTGCAGCTTGTGGATCGGCGCATGGATGCAATAGGCCGAGCGCTCGACGTCGCCGGCGCCGCGCTTCACCTTGCCGTCGTCGATGCCGACCTCCATGAAGGAGGAGGCCTTCACCTCGGACCAGTGCATGCCGAAGGGGATCTGGTAGTAGCGGTCGGAGCGGCCGGGGACGGCGAGCGTGAGGTGGTTGAAGATGCCTTCGTGAAAGCCGTGCATGACAGCGAGGCGATGGGCGGCAGCGAGATCGACGCGCGCCTGCCATTCCTGGCTCGAGCATTCCTGCTGGCTGATGGGTGAAACCTTGAGCTGCATGGGTGCTGGTCTCCTCGGGTGGCTCGCAATTCGGTGGCGGGCATTCGAGCGGGGCATCCTAGGCCGGTTCCCCTCGTGGCGCCAACACGGGGCATGGCCGCGCGGGGCGATGGCAGCCATGCCCAGCGGACGGACGAGGCGCAATGGGCGAAAATTCGAGGGCGTTCAGCGCACGACGCGGCTGATGACGGCGGCCGCGACGCGGATGGGCAGAATGCGCGGCACCGTGGCCGAATAGCGCCCGGAATAGACGTAGCGGATGAGATCGGCACGGGCGGCGTCGCTGTCGTGGAAGCTGACGGCGAAGCTGTCGTCGCCTCCGCGCACGATGGTCGCCGCAATCCGCTGGCGGCCGAGCGTGACGGTGACCGCGGAACCTGGATCGGCGGGTGGAGCGCCGGCAAACCGCGCACCGCCGAGCGAGATGTCGAGGAGCCGGTATGGCACTGCGTGGCCGCCGGCATCCATCAAGGCCACCTGCTCGCCCACCGGCAGCCGTTCCGAGGAGCGCAGCCGCGGCTGCTCCACGCACACGACGCAGGCGACGGCCAGGATGACGATATTGTACCAGCTCCAGAACAGGCACAGCGCGCTCGAGTCGCGCAGACGGTTGCCATCCTCGATCAGGAACGCCCACACGACGCCCGCGATCGTCAACGCCATCAGCGTGGCGAAGATCTTGAGCAATGGCCACTGCACGAACCGCCGGCTGCGGTCGCCGCCCTTGGCGGTGACGCGAAACCGGTGGCCGTGCGGCTTGAACAGGCCGTGGGCGACGGCCTGTACGATCTGGGTCGCGGCGAGGAGTTGCGTCACATCCGACATCACGGGCATGACACGGCCCTGGGCCATCCAGCTCATGATGACGATCTGGGAGACGAAGTAGGGCAGGTAGTAGCGCAGCGTCTCGGAAACGTCGGCATGCACGGCGTGGACGTCGAGCAGCCAGTAGAGGATGGGGACGATGATGCCGAGCAGGCGGAAGGAGTAGTTGGCCGACCAGTAGAGCAGCGTCTCGATGAGACCGATGCGGTCGAGCAGGCTGAGCCCGTTGCCGCGGCGCAGCGGCCCGAGCTCGCCGCGGCAGATCTGGGCGAAGCCGAGCGCCCAGCGGCTGCGCTGCACCACGTACTCCTTCAGTCCCTCCGGCGCCAGCCCGAGGGACAGCCGCTCGTTGAGATAGACCGTGCGAAAGCCCGCCGCCTTCATCTTGAGGGTGACAAGGTAGTCCTCGGTCACGGATTCGGTGGGGAAGCCGCCGATGGCCTGCAGCACGTCGAAACGAATGACCGACGACGTGCCGCAGCAGAAGGACGCGCCCCAGGCGTCCTTGGAGGCCATCACAACGTCGAAGAAATAGCGCTGCTCGTCGGGCCACACCTGCGCCGCCGACAGATTGCTCTGCAGCGGGTCCGGGTTGATGAAATGCTGCGGCGTCTGCACGATGCCGATGTCGCGCTCGCGGAACAGGCTGAGCGAGCGACGCAGGAAGGCCGGCATCGGCACGAAGTCGGCATCGAGGATGCTGATGAAGTCCGGGCGCTCCGCCAGCCCGGCGACATGGGCGAGGCCGTTGTTGATGTTGCCGGCCTTGGCGTGCGCATTGTCCGGCCTGGTGAGATAACGGCAGCCCTGGCGCTGGCACAGCTCGGCGAGCCACGGCCTCCTGCCGTCATCGAGAACCCAGAGACGATAGCGCGGGTAGTCCATCGACAGGGCGCCGACGATGGTGCGCTCGAGGATTGCCTCCTCCTCGTTGTACGTGCAGATGAAGACGTCCACCAATGGCGGGGGCTCGAGCGCCTGCAGCCATCCTGCGTTGCGGTCCGCGTCCGGCGTGCGGTCGCTGAGCCGGGCGAGGAAGATCAGGCTGACGGTGCTGCCGCCCAGCATCCCCGTCTCGACCAGCGCAAACACCGCGCCGACAACGAAGTCGGCGGACAGGCCGGGCGCAGGCAGGGTGGCGAACCAGCGCCAGAGCATGTAGCGCCACATCAGCGCGATCATGACGGCCACCATCGCCGCACGCGCGCGTTCGTCCTCGGGGCGCAGCCACGGCAGCACCACCCAGGCGGCGCCGACCACGAGGACTCCCGGCGACAAGGTTTCGATCAGGCTGGCCACGGCGCTGGCCTCACTTGCCGAAGGTCACGCGGCCCGTGCGTCCGACATCGCATTGCGCGGCCTTGGCGAGCTCAGGCACGCCGACGGTGACCCGGTAGGGCTCCTTGGCCAGCGCCGACGGCTGGATGGCGAGGTTGGCCGCCGCCGTCGCCACGCCGGTCAGCCCGAGGATGCGCCCCTCGTAGGATTTGCCGTCGCCGCGGAAGCGAAAGCGGGCGCGGTCGCCGATGCGCAGGTTGTTGTAGGCGGTCTCTCCGACGGTCGCGGTCACCACCAAGCCGGAGCAATCGAGCAGGCGGACGAGGTCTTGCCCGCGCGCCACGGACTCGCCGGGAGCGGTCATGACTTCCCAAACGCTGCCCACAACGGGAGAGGTCAGCCTCGCCGTCGAGCGTTCGGCGTAGCGCTCCCTTTCGCCGGCAAGCTCGGTGCGCAGCAGCGCAAGCCGCGCCTGGCGGTGCCCGATGTCCGCGTCCAGTTCGTTGAGGCGAAGCGCGATGTCGTCCGCTCTCTGCAGGGATTGCGGACGGTCGTTGTAGCTGTCGCCGACATAAATGCCGCTGTCGAGGGCGGCGAGTTCGATATCGAGCGACTTGCGGCGGTGACCGAGTGAAAGCAGGGTTTCCTGGGCCACCGTCGCGTCGCGGCGGGCTTTTTCCAGCGACACCTTGGTCCCCGAGCCTGTCGCATCCAGGGAGCGTGCGCGTGTCAGGGATTGTTGCGCTTCCTCGAGCTTGGCTTCGGCTGCGGTGATGTCGCTTCCGATCTCGGCGATGCGGGCTTTGAGCTGGTCCATGCGCGCGGCACGAAAGGCGCGCGTCTGCTGCCTGAGGTCCGTTTGCAGGGCTGCAAGGTCGGCACGCCGGACCTGGAGCGTCTTGATGTCGCTTTCCAGCTCGTCGACGAGCCGGCGCAGATCGTCGAGGCGGCCGCGGTCGGCGCGTACATTGGCGACGTTGACGAGGACCGTCCCGGGGTTCACCTGGCTGCCGGCCGTGACCGCAGCGATGGGTCCTACCTCGCCCTCGATCGGCGATCGCAAGGTGATCAGGCGGGCATTGATCACCGCCTCGGTGCTGGAGGTCTCCAGCAGCGCCTGGACGGGAATCCAGCCGGCCGCCACCACGACCCCCAGACCGATCAGAGATTTCAGGATGCGGCGGTGGTTGTGCCAGGTCTTTCTGGCAAGCTCCACGGCGGGGTTGCTGCCGGCCGGGCCCGTCTCCTGGTCGCCCGGCGATTGGAAGGCCTTGCCGAGCGCTGCGATGCGGCCCAGCACGTCGAGGCTGGCCAGGCCGGAGGCCGGCTTTCTTGGCATGTCAGGGGAAATGGCGGGCTCGGAAGGCGCGGGCGCCACGGGCGGTCCAGCAGCGCCGCCGACGTCGACCACAGACCGCACTCTCGCTGAGCGCTTCATTTTCGCCAACGCAAACTCAAGGATCTCACCCGCAGCCGCTGCGTTCTCGACGCATCGGCGGGGACTTTAAGAAATCAGGCTTGCAGCGGCGTTAATTGCAGGCAGCAGCGCAGAAATAACCGGTATTTCGGCCCGTTCACCGCCCGTTGCGGGTAGAGGACGAGCCATCCGCGCGTCGCGTGCATGCGCAACTCAGAAAAACCTTGCGGCGCGGCCGAAACCGAAGTGCTCAGCCGCCCGGTGCTCCCTGCACGTTGAGATAGAGCGCATACACCGATTGGCTCGCGGCCATGAACAGGCGGTTGCGCTTCAGTCCGCCGAAACACACGTTGGCCGAGCGCTCGGGCAGCGCGATGCGGCCAATCGGCTTGCCGTCGGGGGCAAACACCATCACGCCGTCGAGATCGGGCGAGCCCATGCCCCAGCCGCACCACAGGTTGCCCTCGGCATCGCAGCGCATGCCGTCGGGGGCGCCGCCGGGGCCGGCGTCGATGTGCACGCGCTTGTTGGCGAGCTTCCGGCCGCCGTCGATGACGTCGTAGGCCAGGATCTTGCGGTTGGGCACGCCGCGGCTTTCGACCACATAGAGGATTTTTTCGTCAGGCGAGAAGCACAGGCCGTTGGGGCCCAGCACGCCTTCGGCCACGATGGTGGCCTTCTTGGTCTCCGGTTCCAGCCGATACACGTTGGGCTCGATCTCGGGCTCGGACTTGTAGCCCTCGTAGTCGCCGAGGATGCCGAACGTCGGGTCGGTGAACCAGACCGAGCCGTCCGATTTCACCACCACGTCGTTGGGAGAGTTGAGGCGCTTGCCGTCGAAGGTATCGGCCAGCACCGTGATGGAGCCGTCGTATTCCGTGCGCACGACGCCGCGTCCCCCGTGCAGGCAGGTGACGAGCCGGCCCTGGCGGTCCCGCGTATTGCCGTTGGCGAAGTTGGAGGGCTTGCGGAAGATGCTGACCGCGCCCGTCTCCTCCTCCCACTTGAGGATGCGGTTGTTGGGGATGTCGCTCCACAGCAGGTAGCGCCCATCGCCGAAGTACACCGGACCCTCGGCCCAGCGGCAGCCGGTGGCGATTCGCTCGACGCAGGAGAGCTTCAGCCAGTATTTCTCGAAGCGAGCATCGAGGGGGATGATGGCGGGATCGGGGTAGCGAGTGGCCTGCTGCCAGCCGTTGGCGAAGGCAGGAACCGAGGGGGTGGCGGGCATGGGAACTCCTACCGTGTGCGCAATACTCAACGAATAGCGAGATCTGCGAGCCTCACGGACAGGCCGGCAACGAGTGTCGGAGTGATGATCGCATCCGCAGGCGTCTCGACGATGTCTGCATACCCGGCCGCGGTGGGCGATCGGTGGACAGCGGTTCCCAGTGTTTCTGCGTTGATGACCCAGTACTCGCCCACACCGAGGCTGGCGTAGATGCGGGCTTTGCGACCGGTATCGTAGCCGTGGCTGGAATCGGCGACTTCGACGGCAAGCAGAACCTGCGATGGTGCCACATAGCTCGGCGCGGGCCCGGCCCCGTAGATCAGAACGTCCGGCTCGAGATACGTTGCCTCGTCAGGTCGCCATCCCAGCTTGACGGCGATCTCGAGGGCTTCCGGCAGCCGCCTCATCATCCAGTTTATCAGCTTTGTCTTGACGAACTCGTGCCGGCCACCCTTCGCCTGCATGGGTACCAGCTCTCCCCCGATAAGCTCAACCCGATCGTCCTCGCCGAGCACGCCCAGCTCGTGCAGGCGGTCGAAATCCGCCAGCGACCAGCGCCAACGCGGAAGGCCTTCCGCAGCCTGGGTGGTGGCATGCCTGGGGGGCGACGACGGGCGTTCGTTCATGTCACAGAGTAGCATCATGGATGAGCCTGAAAAAGCGCCGCCGTTCGTCTGCCCGGAACACTTGCCTATGCACGATTGCTGGCACGCGATAGTTGCGGGCCCGCCGTCGTTCACTGCTCCAAGATCCGAGTGGTGCCTTAACTTCCTTGCCGTCATAAGACGACGCTGGGGCGCGCCGCCTCGATGAGTGGACCTGTCCCCATGGCATCCAGCATCGGCAACGTCTTCCGCCTTGCGCGCGCCGGCATCGTGCTGGCGCAGCATGGCGTGCGCTTCGTGCCGGCCGGCGCCAAGGTGCCGTTCATCCTGCATCTTGCGCGCGCGGCGACGCTGCCGGTCCGCGCGTTGAGCTGGCCGTTCCGGCTTGGCCCGCCGAAAGACCGGCGGGTTGCCGGCGCACTGACCGGCCTCGGCCCCAGCTACATCAAGCTCGGCCAGTTCCTGGCCACGCGTGCCGATCTGATCGGGCCCGAACTGGCGCGCGACCTGGCTCACCTGCAGGACAAGCTGCCGCCGTTCCCGATGGCGGAAGCGCGGCGCGCGGTGGAGGAGGCGCTCGGCGGCAGGCTGGAAGATCATTTCGCCGAGTTCGGCCCGCCCGTCGCCGCCGCCTCCATCGCCCAGGTGCACAAGGCCGTGGTGGTGGAAGGATCGCGCCGGCGCGACGTGGCCGTGAAAATCCTGCGCCCCGGCATCGAGCGGCGTTTCCGCCGCGATCTCGACAGCTACTTCTTCGCCGCACGCCAGATCGAGCGCTGGCACCCGCCGACGCGGCGGCTG
This sequence comes from Hyphomicrobiaceae bacterium, assembly GCA_035253505.1. Lineage (GTDB taxonomy): Bacteria > Pseudomonadota > Alphaproteobacteria > Rhizobiales > Hyphomicrobiaceae > AWTP1-13. Next base: position 5,246 of record DATFCC010000457.1, on the reverse strand, counting down.
CGGCCCACCGCCGTGGTCGAGACGCTGGCGCGCAGCGTCGAGATCGAGATGGACCTGCGGCTCGAGGCGGCCGCCATCTCCGAGATGGCCGACAACATCCGCGGCGACCATGCGCTGCCCGACGGGCGTTTCAGGGTACCGGCCGTCGACTGGCGCCGCACCGCCAAGCGCGTGCTCACCATCGAATGGATCGAAGGCACGCCGATAGGCGATCGCGCCGCGCTCGCGGCGGCCGGTCATGATCTTCCGCTGCTCGGGCTCACCGTGCTGCGCTCGTTCCTGCGCCACGCCATGCGCGACGGCTTCTTCCATGCCGACATGCACCAGGGCAACCTGCTCGTAGACAAGGACGGCTTTGTGGTTGCCGTCGACTTCGGCATCATGGGGCGGCTGGGAGCGAAGGAGCGCCGCTTCCTGGCCGAGATCCTGCATGGACTCATCACGCGCGACTATCGCCGCACCGCCGCCATGCATCTCGAGGCGGGCTACGTGCCGCCGCATCACTCGGTCGAGGTGTTCGCCCAGGCCATGCGCGCCATCGGCGAGCCCATCCACGGGCGCACGGCGGCCGAGATCTCCATCGCCGACCTCCTGGGCCAGCTCTTCGCCTATACCGAGGTGTTCGACATGGAAACCCGGCCGGAGCTGCTGCTGCTGCAGAAGACCATGGTGGTAGTCGAGGGCGTAGCGCGCACGCTCGATCCGCAGCTCAACATCTGGAGCGCCGGCGAGCCCATCGCGCGCGAGTGGGTCGAGACCAACTACGGTGTCGGCGGCCGGCTGCGCGAGGCCGGGGAGGGCGCGGAGGTGCTGGGCCGCGTGCTGGCCGAGGCGCCACGCCTGCTGGAGCAGGCCGAGCGCACGGCGCTGGCGCTGGCGGACATGGCCCAGGGGGGATTGAGGCTCGACGACGACACTCTGGAGCGCCTCGCGGCGGCCCAGGCTCATCACAACCGCTGGACGCGCTGGGCGCTGTGGATCGGCGCGCTCGCCCTGGTCGCGACCGCCGTGTGGCTGATCGTGCCCGTCGGCTAGCGTGCTTTCGGTGCAGATCGAGCGGGACTTGTACACCTCTCCTGTCATCCCGGCCGAAGCGCGAAGCGCGCAGAGCCGGGACCCAGGTCCAGCCCTTCAGCTTCATAGCAGGCCTGCCTCCTCGTGGCGGATCGCCGTCGGCGGATGGGGCCGGTCCTTCGACGAGCTCAGGACGAGGCCGGTGGATCTTGCACCGTAGACCTTGTAACCCCGCGGTGAGCTTGTCGAACCACGGTTGTCGGATGTGACCCGCCTGAAGCTCGGAAAGAGTGACATGGGCTTACTGGGTCCCGGATATTTCGCTCACGCGAAATTCCGGGATGCCAGTTGGTGGAGGGCCCGCGCCCTCCCATTGTCATCCCCGCCGGAGCGCAGCGACGAGCCGGGACCTGACGATCCGCGCGCGGGAGCCTGTTGGGCATGAGGGCGGACGAAACGCTTGTAGTGGTTTGCGGCTCGCCGAGTTTCGACCAAAAGGCGGAAAGCGCTTGAGGGGTTACTGCGGGTTGACGCGCTGCTTCCACAGGTTCCAGGCGCGCAGGTGGATCTGGTCGAGAACCGACATCGCCTTGGTGCCTTCCTCGGCGTTGAGGAAGGTGATATCGCCGCCGATCGTCATCGCCTGGGACTGCAGGCGGGCATTGGTCTCCGTGTAGACGGCGCGGAACACCGCCATCGGCAGCGTCGCCGCCACCACCACATTGCCGTGGCCGCGCATGAGGACGACGTTCTTGTCGCCGAGCGTCGCGGCGAGCGCCTTGCCGATCGCCCCGTTCGACACCAGCAGGTTGGACGCAGGCCCGGCCGCGTCGCGGATCTCGAAGTCGGGCACTCCGGGGGCGAGGAACGACGACATGTGATAGAGCGGCCGCATCGGCGTCCGCGTCACGCTGAAGGGAATGACGGCGGGCGAATGCGTGTGCACCACCGAGCCCACGTCCGGTCGCGCGCGATAAACCTCCGCGTGGATGAACCGCTCCAGGAAGTGCGTCGCGCCGGCCGGGGGATTGATCGCCTGGCCGTCGAGGTCGTATTCCACGACGTCGGCCGGCGTGACGAGGGCGGGAGCGAGGTTGCGGCCCATCAGGAAGTGGTCGGGCCGGCTCGGATGGCGCGCACTGACGTGGCCGTAGGCATCCAGCACCTGCTGATCGGCGAGGATGCGATTGGCGGTGGCGATGTCCTCTCCGAGCTTGGCCGCAGCATCCGATGGCGCCTGGGCATGCACACGCCCGGCGAGCGCGAGCAGCAGTGCAGCGTAGACAGCAATGCTCCGGCACCCTGGTCTCATCGCTACCTCCCATGCCCGCAGCCTCGTGGGCGGGGCTTATTGCGGAAGGGCATATTAGCCCATGCGCTGGCCGCGTTTCGAGTGGAACGTCGAGGCTGATCGCAATCCGTTACAAGCTCGTCATCGACATCGAAAAACCAGTGTGACGAAGCGCTTCCGTAACCCTTCTCGCCAGCTCGTTCGCCGGCGCCACCGTCACCGCCGCCGAGGCCGGCCCCTTGCGTGACGAGATCAAGAGCGCGCTGCCCCAGGGGGGCGCGCGTTGCCAGGCCGCCTTGGCTCAGCGCTTCTTCTTGGCGTCGAAGAAGGCCTTGATGGCGGCCTGCGGCTCGCCGGTCTTGTAGGCCTCCGACAGGGAGTCGATGCCCGCCATCACGCCCTCCTCGACCGATACGCGCTCCCAGCGGTTCATGAGGGCCTTCTGCGAGCGGATGGCTTCGGGCGTGGCGCGGCAGATGGCGGCAAGCCAGCGCTCCACGACGGCATCGATCTGCGCCATGGGCGCCACCTTCTGCACGAAGGCCATCGCCAGTGCTTCGGCGGCAGTGCTGAGCTCGCCCGTGAGCAGCATTTCTCGCGTATGGCCCCAGCCGATCAGCCCGGGCAGGAGCGCGGCCTCGATCACCGACGGCAGACCCATGTGCACCTCGGGCATGCCGAAGCGTGCGCTCTCCGAGGCGACGCGCATGTCGCAGCTTGCGGCCACCTCCAGGCCGGCACCCAGGCAGAAGCCGTTCACCCGGCCGATGACAGGCACTGGGCAATCGCGGATTGCCTTGCAGGCGTAGTGCAGGCGCGTGATGAAGAGGCGCGCGCTATCGGCGCATAGGCCGCCGAGCTCATTGAGATCGGCGCCGCCGATGAAGGCGCGGTCGCCGGCGCCCGTCAGCACGACGGCGCGCACGGTGCGGTCCTCGCCGAGCTTGGCGAAGGCCTCCGCCATCGCCACGATGAGCGGCGTCGACAGGCAGTTGAGCTTGGCGGCGTTGTCCACCGTCACGCGGGCGACGCTTCCGCCACCGCGCTCCTCGATCTTCACTTTGACACTGGCGTCGGCCATCCTGGCTCCTCCCGCCCGCTGTCCGGCACGTCATGCCGCCGCGGGGTCTCCAGTGTGGCAGATCGCGCGATGCCTCTCCAGAACCGCGTCACGCCCGAAGGCGAGATCATCGCCACGCCGCACCGCGGGCTCATGATGGGCAACCGTGGCGGTGCCTTCCATCTGCCCGGCCGGACGCTGGGCACGCGGCGCTGGGCGTCACGGCAATGGATCGCCTGCGTGCTCGAGTTCAAGGGGCGGCACCGCGAGGCGATGATGCAGCCCAACCGCTACACGGAGCTGTTCTTCCTCGACGAGGCCACGGCGCTGGCAGCGGGCCATCGCCCCTGCTTCGAGTGCCGCCGGCGGGACGCCGAGCGCTTCGCCGAGCTGTGGGCGCGCGCCAAGGGCTGGGCCGCGCCGGCGCGCGCGCCCGAGATGGACCTGGCCTTGCAGCCCGAGCGGGTCGGCGCGCGGGGACGCAAGGTGACGTTCCGTGCCCAGCTATCAGCGTTGCCTGACGGCACCTTCATACGCCATGCCGAGGACGGCCCGGTGCAGCCCTACCTCATTGTGGGGGACCGGCTTCTCGCGTGGAGCCCGGCCGGCTACGCGCGCTCCCTTCCGCGACCGAAGCGGCGCGACGTGGAGGTGCTGACACCGCGCTCCGTCGTCGCCGTGCTGTCAGCCGGATACCGCGCCATGCTGCATCCATCGGCAGCCGCGACCTGTGGGCCAAGGCGTTGACTTTATTGGCGCACCGGGGAAGATTCGAACTCCCGACCCCCAGATTCGTAGTCTGGTGCTCTATCCAGCTGAGCTACCGGTGCTTGCTCGCCCCGCTCATGGCGGCCGGCGCGGATCGTCTAGCGCACCGCGGCGGCAAAGGGAAGGCCGGATGTCGGCGTGCCGCAGCCGGCCTCCTCAAGACGGGTGAACCCCGATCAAGGGCGCGGCACCCGGAAGCGCCAGAGGATGCCGGCGGCCATGCCGAGGATGGGCGCCAGGATTCCGGCCAGCAGCAGCATCGCCCGCAGGTCGAGGCGCGGTGGGCCAGACAGGTTGGCGTGCATGATGAGCGTCATGACGAGGGCCACGATCGCGATCGCCACCACCATCAGCCAGCGGAGCCAGTCACGCATCGCGCCGAGGGTGGCGCTGCGCCGCTCGGGCGCCAGCCAGTAGTCCTTGCGCGGGAGGCTGATGACGCGATCCGGAAGCCGCTCCAGCCACGGCGCCAGCCCGAACAGCACCGCGCACACGGCAACCAGGCGGGCGGCGGAACGCGCGAGCTCGGCCGGCGTCGCCCAGTCGTTGGGCTCGCCCGACAGGGCGAAGTGGGTGGCGAGGCGTTCGGGAAGCCGCGGCCAGAGTGCAGCAAACTCGCACGCGAGCAGCAGCGCGAGCGCGGCGAAAGCCAGCATCGGTATGTGGCGGCGGGACATGGTCGGCTCCATCGAAAGCGGCGCGCGGCACGGGAGGCGCCATGCGCGCCATCGGCAGCCTACGCGCGGGACGTGCGGCCTCCTGTTCCCTCGGGCACACGCCGGCGTGCATCGCGACGCAGGCCAGTCAGGGAGGACCGGCACCGGACGCTCCGCCTTCGCCAGCCGTCCGGGCGGCGCGGATGCGCTCCAAGCGGCGGCGCTTCCGGCGTGCTGGGTCCCGGCTCTGCGCTGCGCTCCGGCCGGGATGACAATGGGAAGGTGCTATGCCGCCTCCGGCGTGTTGGGTCCCGGCTCTGCGCTGCACTCCGGCCGGAATGACAATGGGAGGGCGCTATGCCGCCTCCGCCAACTGTCATCCCGGAATTTCGCGTGAGCGAAATATCCGGGACCCAGGGAGCGCCTCTCGCTCCAGTCGCAGGCGCTCCGAACCAGG
>DATFCC010000456.1:0-4217 GCA_035253505.1 Hyphomicrobiaceae bacterium | reverse complement strand
GATGTCGAGGCGCTCGACAACATCTATCTGCGCCTGATCCTGCCGGCGGCGACGCTGGTGACGGCGGGCGCGGCAGCGGCTCTTGCCGCTGCCTTCGTTTCGTGGGAATTGGCGGTGGTCCCTGCCGCGCTGCTGGCGACGGCGGCATCCGCGGCCCTCGCGACCGCAAGCCGGACGCGGAAGCATGCAAGGCGGAGGGAAGCCGCGCTGCAGGCCCTGCGCGTTCGCGCGATCGACCTGGCCGGGGCGCAAGTCGACCTTGCCGTGGCCGGGCGACTGGGCGCCCAGCGGCGTTCGGCCCTGAGGGCCGCGACCCGGATGGCGTGGTCGGCGCGACATCTCGATACCGCAGACGTTGCGTGCGGCGTGGCGATTTCGCTGCTGGGGTCGGTCGCACTGCTCGGCGCGTTCCTCCTCGCCGCGCACGAATTCCGCTCCGGCCGCATCGATGGCGCCGTGCTCGTGGCCGTGGTCCTCGTGGCTATGGCGTTGGCGGAAGTGATCGGCCCCCTGCGCCGAGCGGCGCTCGCGTTCGGCCGCACGCAGTTGGCGGCACGCCGGTTGATGCCGCTGCTGTCGGATGCGCACGCCAGGCCGCATCGAGCCCCGCGCATCATGATCCGCCGATGCGATCCATGCAGGTTTGCGCTCCGCGACGTCGGATTCCGCTACGCCGGAAGAAGCACGCCTGTGCTCGCTTCGTTCGATCTCGACATTGCGCCGGGTGAACGCATCGCCCTGGCGGGTGCCAGCGGTTCGGGCAAGTCGACGCTCCTGGCCATGCTCGCCGGGTTGGCGCGCCCCACGAGCGGCACCATCCGGGCGGACGGACTGCTGCTCGAAAGCCTGCCGCTTGGCGATCACCTCGCTCGCGTCGGGTTCCTTGCCCAGCGCACCGAGATCTTCAATGACACCGTGGCGGCGAACCTCCGGCTGGCAGCCCCCGATGCGGACGACGCCGCGCTCTGGGCGGCGCTGCAAATGGTCGAGCTCGACACCAAGGTGCGCACCATGCCGCGCGGCCTCTCAGCGCGGCTGGGCGAAGCCGGCGCTGGCCTGTCGGGCGGTGAGGCGCGGCGGCTGGCACTGGCGCGCATCGTCCTCAAGTCCCCCGCCGTATGGCTGCTGGACGAGCCGACAGCGGGACTGGATGAGGCCTTGGCCCACCGCGTCATGGACAACGTCATGCATCATGCCCGCGGCGCGACCGTGATCATCGCCACGCATCGTGCGCGCGAGGCACACCACGCCCGGCGCATCGTCCGCCTCGACCCCGTCCGCCGGGGCGAGATCGCATCGATGGGTCGCCTGTCGCATGATATGAGTGGACATCAGACCGCGGAGCAGTGACGCACAGGCGCACTGGCTGCCGAGGAAGGCGAGGGTGCATGGAACTCGACATCGTTTCGCTGTCGCGGCTGCAGTTCGCGCTGACCGCCATGTACCACTTCCTGTTCGTGCCCCTCACGCTGGGCCTCTCCATGCTGCTTGCCATCATGGAGACCGTCTATGTGATGACGATGCGGCCCATCTGGCGGCAGATGACCCAGTTCTGGGGCACGCTGTTCGGCATCAACTTTGTCCTTGGCGTTGCCACCGGCATCACCATGGAATTCGAATTCGGCATGAACTGGAGCTATTTCTCGCACTACGTGGGCGACATCTTCGGGGCGCCGCTCGCCATCGAAGGGCTGATGGCGTTCTTTCTGGAGGCTACCTTCGTCGGCCTCTTCTTCTTCGGCTGGGACAAGCTGTCTCCCCGCGGGCATCTCGTCGCCACCTGGATGGTGGCCATCGGCTCCAACCTCTCGGCGCTGTGGATCCTCATCGCCAACGGCTGGATGCAGCATCCGGTGGGTGCCGCCTTCAATCCGCAGACCATGCGCATGGAGATCGTGAACTTCTACGAGGTGCTGTTCAATGCGACTGCGCAGGCCAAGTTCGTGCACACGGTATCGGCCGGCTACGTGACGGCGTCCGTGTTCGTGCTCGGCGTCAGCGCCTGGTACCTCCTCAAGGGACGTCATGTGGCGTTGGCGCGCCGCTCCATGGCGGTGGCGTCGAGCTTCGGATTTGCCTCGGCGCTCAGCGTCGCGGTGCTGGGCGATGAGAGCGGCTACACCGCCGGCGAGCACCAGAAGATGAAGATCGCTGCCATCGAGGCCATGTGGCACACCGAGCCGGCCCCTGCCGGCTTCACCGCGATCGGCTTTCCCGACCAGGAGGCGCGCGAGACCCGCTACGCCATCCGCATCCCCTACGTGCTGGGCCTCATTGCGACGCGCTCGCTGACCACCGAGGTGCCGGGCATCTTCGAGCTGGTCGGCAATGCCAAGGGGCACATCGCACAGGGCGTGAAGGCCTACGACGCACTGGTCAAGATCCGCGCCGCGCGCGGGCAGGGCGTGCCCGGCGACGTCAAGGCGCAGTTCGAGGAAAACGGCCGCTACCTCGGCTACGCTTATCTCCTCAAGCGCTACGTCGACGATCCGCGCCAGGCCACGCCCGAGCAGATCGACAAGGCCGCCTGGGACACGTTGCCCACCGTGTGGCCGCTGTTCTGGTCCTTCCGGGTGATGGTGGGGCTCGGCTTCTACTTCATCGCTCTGATGACCGTGTTCTTCTGGCTCTCCTCTACGCGCCGGGTCGACCGCTACCCGTGGCTGCTGAGGGTCGCTTTCTACTCGATACCGTTGCCGTGGATCGCGGCCGAGCTCGGCTGGATCGTTGCCGAGTTCGGTCGCCAACCGTGGATCATCGAGGGCGTGCTGCCGACTGCCATCGGCGTTTCCGATCTGGGCGTCTGGCAGGTGGCCATGACCATCCTGGGCTTCGCTGCTTTCTACACCGTGCTGGCGGTGGTCGAGGTGGCGCTGCTCGTCAAGTACATCAAGCTCGGGCCGCAGCCCGAGGCCGAGCCGGCTGCCGCCGGCCAGCCAGTGCCCGCGGAGTAGCGCCATGATCCTCTATGAGCTCATCGACTACGGCACGCTGAAGCTCCTGTGGTGGGCGCTGCTGGGCGTGCTGCTGATCGCGTTCGCCGCCAGCGACGGTTTCGACATGGGTGTGACCGCCCTGCTGCCGTTCGTTGCGCGCACCGAGACCGAGCGCCGCGTCGCCATCGGCACGGTCGAGGCGACGTGGGAAGGCAACCAGGTGTGGTTCATCGTGGGCGGAGGCTCGATCTTCGCGGCCTGGCCGCCCCTTTACGCGGTCAGCTTCTCGGGATTCTACTTTGCCATGTTCCTGGTGCTGGCCACGCTCATTTTCCGCCCGGTCGCCTTCAAGTATCGCTCCAAGCGGCCCGATCCCGCGTGGCGCGAGGCGTGGGACTGGGCGTTGTTCGCGGCGGGCTTCGTGCCGGCGCTGATCTTCGGGGTCGCGGTCGGCAACGTCCTGCAAGGCGTGCCATTCCGCTTCACCGACGAGATGCGCATCGTCTACCAGGGCGGGTTCCTGGCGCTGCTCAACCCGTTCGCCCTGTCCTGCGGACTGCTGAGCATCGCCATGCTGGTCATGCACGGTGGTGCCTGGCTCGGATTGAAGGCGACAGGCACGGTCGCCGAGCGGGGCCGCCGCTACGGCTCCTATGCGGCTCTCGCGGTCATCGTGCTCTTTGCCGCGAACGGACTGGCCGTGGCGCTCGCCATGCCGGGCTACCGCATCACCAGTGCCATCGACCCGCACATGGCGAGCGATCCCTTGAACAAGACGGTCGTGCGCGAAAGCGGTGCGTGGCTCGTCAACTTCGCCCGCCATCCGTGGATGATGATCGCGCCGTTGCTCGGCTTTGCCGGCGCGGTCGGCACCTTCGCCGGCCTGCGGCTGCGGTGGGAGATTGCAACCTTCCTCGCCAGCAAAGCCGCCGTTGTCGGCATCATCGCGACGGTCGGGTTGTCGATGTTTCCCTTCATCCTGCCGACCTCGACGGACCCGGCTTCGAGCCTGACGGTGTGGGATTCTGCGTCCAGCCACGCCACGCTCTTCAACATGCTGGTGGTGACCGCCATCTTCCTTCCCATCATCGTCGCCTACACGGCCTGGGTGTACAGCGTGCTGTGGGGCAAGGTCGACGAGGCATCGGTGAGCCAGCAGGACGAGCAGCACTACTGATCGAGCATCACGAGGGGTGCGACGATGTGGTATTTCGCCTGGATGCTCGGCCTGCCCCTGGCGTGCGCATTGGCCGTGCTCAACGCCATGTGGCTGGAGCTGCG
>DATFCC010000455.1:0-8028 GCA_035253505.1 Hyphomicrobiaceae bacterium | reverse complement strand
GCGCATGCAGAAGTGCAAACCTGGTTCGCATCGATCCTCCCTCGCTGCAAAGATGCGCTCGGCGGCAACCGCACGTCCGTTTGCCGCGCGATCGGACATACCATGCCGGCAGCCCGGTGACGCTGTTAAGGTGCGGCCGCGACGAGGATGCCCTGCCGCGCGAGCGCGGCAATTTCGCCCGGCGCGAAACCGGCCTCGCCCAGCACCTGCGCGTTGTGCTCGCCCATGCGCGGCGGTTGCCGCCGCAATCCCGGCCGCTCGCGCGGCATGCCGAGCTCGATCGGGAGCGCCGGCAGGGCGACCTTGCGCCCCTCGCCGCCCCCGGCCGGCGAGATGAAGACGTCGAGAAGGCCGCGACTGGCCATCAGGTGGGCGTCCTCGAAAAGATCGCCCGGCTGCCCAACCGGCGCCCAGGAGACGCTGGCGCGCTCGCAGCGCCGCGCCACCTCCGCCTTCGGCAGGCCGGCCAGCACCTCCTTGATGGCGGGAATGAACCGCGCCCGCTGCTCGTTGCGCATCACGTTGGTGGCGAGCTGCGGATCGGCGGCAAGCTTCTGCAGGCCGAACTCTTCCGTGAAACGCAGCCACTGCTGGTCGCTGGTGACGCCGATGAAGAGCTCGCCGTCGGCCGCCTTGAACACCTCGTAGACCGCCCAGGCCCCGCGGCGGGCCGGCATCGGCTGTGCCGCAAGGCCCGTCACGGCCGTGCCCGACATATGCTGGGCCATCAGAAACGCGGCGCTCTCGAACAGGGCGCTGCCGACGCGCTGGCCCTTGCCGGTGATGTCGCGCTCGCGCAGCGCGGCCTGCACGGCGACCACGCCGAACACGGCCCCCAGGATGTCGACGATGGACGCGCCCGCGCGTAACGGCTGGCCCGGCGGACCGGTCATGTAGGCGAGACCTACATGGAACTGAACCACCTCGTCGAGGGCCGGGCGATGCTCGTATGGCCCGGCGAGATAGCCCTTGAGCGCCAGGTACACGAGACGCGGATTGATCGCCGCCAGCTCTTCATAGCCGCATCCCAGCCGCTCCATGGTGCCGGGGCCGTAGTTCTCGAGCACGACGTCTGCCGTGGCCGCCAGGCGGCGCAGGGCCGCCTGACCCTCGGGTTTCTTCAGGTCGATGGCCAGGCTGCGCTTGTTGCGATTGAAGGCTGCGAAGAACCCGGCCGCGAATCCGCCGAGGCCGCGCGTGTGATCGCCTTTCGGCGCCGGCTCCACCTTGATGACGTCGGCACCCAGGTCAGCCAGCACGAGCCCGGCCGTCGGCCCCATCACGGTGTGGCTGAACTCCAGGACCTTCAGCCCGGCCAGCGGCGCCGCGGACATCAGGCAGCCTTGCGCCGGAAGGCGTCGAGGCTGCCGGCGCGGATCAGCTCGCTCGGGAGCTGGTGGCCGACGATCGTCTCCGCCATGCGGCCCACCTCGATGAGCCGGTCGAGATCGATGCCGGTGCCGATGCCCATCTCCTCGCAAAGCAGCACCAGCTCCTCGGTGCAGATGTTGCCCGCCGCACCCTTCTGTCCGGCGAACGGGCAGCCGCCGAGCCCGCCGACCGTCGAGTCGAAGCGGCTGACGCCCATGCGCAGGCCCGCATGCGCGTTGGCGACGGCCAGCCCGCGCGTGTCGTGGAGGTGCAGTGCAAGACGCTTGTCCGGCCAGCGCGACCGCACCTCGCCCAGCACGCGCTCGATGCGCAGCGGCGTCGCCCAGCCCATGGTGTCGGCCAGCGAGAACAGCGTGATCTCGGCGCCCGCCTCTGCCGCAATGGCAAGCCCGTCCTCGAGCGTGGCGATCACCTGCGCCGGCGCGATGTCGCCCTGGTAGTTGCAGCCGAACGCGGCCATCACGCCGACACGGTCGACGGCTATGCCGCGGGAGAGGTGCAGCGCCGTCTGCTTGCGCATGGCCTCGACATTCTCGGCGTGGCTGCGGTTGAGGTTCTTGCGGGTGAAGCCTTCCGATGCCGTCAGTGCGATCGAGCCGGTGATGGTGAGCTTGTCGCGGAATGCCAGTGCCCGCTCGAGGCCGTTGGCGTTGAACCAGAGCGCGGTGTAGTCGATGCCTGGCCGCGCCTTGAAGCCCAAGATCACGGCCTCGGCGTCGGCCCAGCCCGGCACCAGCCGCTGGTTGACGAACGAGCAGACCTGGATGTGCTTAAGCCCGGTCTCGGCCAGCGCCTCGATCAGCCGGATCTTCTCGGCGGTGGGGATCGGGCCTGGCTCGATCTGGAAGCCCTCGCGCGGGCCTTCCTCGTGGATATCGACGTGGGCCGGCAGGTCACTCATTGCTGTTCACCTTTGCTCGCATTTCTCGTCATGTGATGCGTCTCAGCCCTTGCGCGGTCGCACGCGCGGCAACTGGATGAACTTCCACGGCGCCGGCGTCTCGCCAATCGGCACCTCGATCAGCACCGGGCCCGGCTCCTTGAACGCGCGCCGCAGGGCCGTCCGCAGCTCCTCGGGCGAATGCGCACGCAGGCCCATGGCGCCATAGCTCTCGGCCATCTTGACGAAGTCCGGGTTGGTGAGGTCGCTGGCGATGACCCTGTTGCCGTAGTCTTCCCTCTGCATGCGGCGCACGTTGCCGTAGCCGTTGTCGTTGAAGACGATGGCGACGACCGGGATGCGGAAATGCACCGCGGTCGCCAGCTCCTGCACGTTGAACATGAAGCCGCCATCGCCATTGACCGATACGACCGGCACATCGGGGCGCGCGATCTTGGCGCCGAGCGCGGTCGGATAGCCCATGCCGAGTGCGCCCTGGTAGCCGAGCCCCAGGTACGTGCGCGGCGCGTACACCGGGAAGGCCAGCCGGCTCACGTAGCCCACCTGCGTGAATTCGTCGACGAACAGGCCCTCCTCCGGCAGCTCGGCGCGGATGGCCTCGAGATAGGCCATCTGCGGTTGCAGCTTGGCGATCTCCGCGCGCACCGCCTTCTTGATGCCGGCAACCTGCTCCCGGTAGCCGGCGCGCTTGCGGTTGTGCCGGGCGACGCGGTCGACCAGGCGGCGCGTCACCGCCGCAGCATCGCCGAGCAGCGCCGTCTGGCGCATGCGATGGCGGACCATCTCCTCGGGATCGATCTCGATGCGGATGATCTTCAGCGCGTCGTCGACGCCCCAGCCCAGGAACTGGCTGTGCAGGCGCGTTCCGATCGCCAGCACCACGTCGGCATCGGCCCACAGCTTGTGACCGGCCGGGAACGGCACCGTCAGCTCGTTTCGGCCATCCACCACGCCGTGCCCCATGCGGTAGGCGACGACGGGTGCCTCCAACATTTCGGCAAGCGCGGTTACCTCTGCGCTCGCATGCTGCGCGCCGCCGCCGACCACGATGAGGGGCCGCTTGGCTTCCCCCAACGCCTTCGCCGCGGCTTCGACGGCGTCGTCCTCGGGTTCGGGAGGAGGCAGCGGGTCGGGCAGCGCGGGCAGATCCATCGACGTGGGCTGGCCCCATACATCGAGCGGGCACTCGATGGCCGCCGGGCGGGGCCTGCCGGCCACCATCTGGCGGAAAGCCTCATCGGTGAGCGCCGCCGCCTCGTGTGGCGCACGAATGCGGGCCGACCACTTCGTCAGGCGCTGCATGACGCCCAACTGGTCGGGAATATCGTGCAGGTAGCCGGTATCGCGGTTGACGTAGGCGAGCGGGATTTGCCCGCTGATCGCCAGCACAGGTGCGTTGTTGCCGTAGGCCTGGGACAGCGCGGCCGTCGTATTGAGGAAGCCGGGGCCCGGCACCACGCAGTAGGCCGCCGGCTTGCCGGTGGCCATGGCGGCGCCGAGAGCGAGATAGGCCGCGCCCTGCTCGTGACGCGTGTGGATCGGCCGGATGCGGTTGGTCTCGTCGTAGAGCGCATCGAAGAAGGGGTCGTTCTGCACGCCCGGCAGGCAGAAGAGCGTATCGATGCCGTGCGCGATCAGACGCTCGATGACGATCTTGGCCGCCGTCCGCTGGCCGGGCGCCGATCCTGCCTTTGCCATCCTCGAGCTCCCTGCGCGCAGAAAGATGCTGCCGCCGAACGGTGCAGTCCGGGCCGACCCGCGTCAAGGCAGGCGCGGCGAGGCCAGCCATGCCGATTGCCGGGAGCGCGCCCGCCGACGGCGCGCGCTGCGCGCCTCGCGCTTGCAGCCTAGCGGCCTTTCCAATCCGGCTTGCGCTTCTCGGCGAAGGCCTTTGGGCCCTCGATGGTGTCCTCGCTGTTAGCCATGGCGACGTAGGCCGGATAGCGCAGGTTGCGCTGCGATATCTCGAGGGAAGGGACATCGAGCGAGCTCATCACCACCTGCTTGGTGGCGCGGATGCTCATGGGCGAGCATTCCAGGATCTGTCCCGCCCAACGGCGCGCTTCGGGCATGAGCTGCGCATGCGGCACCACGGCGGTGACGAAGCCCAGCTCGTGGCCCTCGCGCGCGGAGACGTGGCGGCCCGTGAGCATCATGCCCATGGCGTGCTTCAGCGGGATCTGCCGGGACAGCCGCTGCATGCCGCCGGCACCCGCGGCCAGGCCGACGCGCGGCTCGGGCAGCGCGAACCGCGCCTGCTCGGACGCGATGATGATGTCGGTGGAGAGCGCGATCTCGAAGCCGCCACCCATGGCCACGCCGTTGACGGCGGCGATCACGGGTTTGTCGAGGTCGTGCCGGTTGGTGAGGCCGCCGAAGCCCTTGGGCGGGCTCTGCGGCCGCGTGCCGGTCCTTGCACGCAGCTCGGCGTGGTACTTGAGATCGTTGCCGGCACAGAACGCCTTGTCGCCCGCGCCGGTGATGATGGCCACCCACAGCTCCGGATTGGCGGCGAACTCGTCGAAGACGTCGGACAGCTCGGCGTTCGCCATCGGATGCAGCGCGTTGTAGACCTCGGGCCGGTTGATGGTGACGACCATCAGGCGCCCCTCGATATCGACTTTGCTGTATTGGCCCATCCCTGCTTCTCCAGAAGGTTGCCCGCCGGTTGAGTGACGCCGCATTGTCGCGGGAGGCGAGGCGGAACTCCAGCGTCGCCGGGCGAAATCGGCTGCTCGGCAGCCAGCAGGAGGCGCCCGCAGGCGGCTGCGGCCTCGGCTTGCGAATCACTTGCGCGAAGCTGAAGCTGCCCACAGCCTGCAATACTAAACAAACGGTTAATACTTGATATGATGCCGAAAAGCTACAGCTCTTGCCTGCAAAGAACACGGGCTATGCTTGGCGTTGACGGCGCAAAGCCTCGTGAGTACTGAGGGTTACGCATTAACCACAAGTGATTCGAGGGACCCCGGTGATCGTCATTGTCGAGGAGCGCGAGGCGGTTAAGGAGGGCTACACGGCCTGGTTCGACCGCGAAGGCGTATCCGCCACGGGACTTTGCTCGTCCGATTTCGATAGCTGGGTCAAGACAGTATCCGAGCAGGATATACTTGCGGTCGAGGCTTTTCTTCTTGGTGACTGTCTTGAGCGCAACGGCCTCCCGCGGCTGATCCGCGGCCGCTCCACCGCTCCCGTCATCGCCATGAACGACAACAAGTCGCTCGACGAGACGCTCGACCTGTTTGCCGCCGGCGTCGACGACGTGGTGCGCAAGCCGATCCACGTGCGCGAGATTCTCGCCCGCATCCGCGCCATCCGCGGGCGCGCCCATGCCGCAGACGAGGGAACGCTGGTCGGCCAGCTCCGCGTCTTCTCCAACGGCAAGGATCCCGAGATCGAGGGCGAGGTGCTGCCGCTCCCGCGCCGCGAGCGCCGCATCCTCGAGTATCTCGTCAACAACAAGGACTGCCGCGTCACCAAGACCCAGATCTTCAACTACGTGTATGGCCTGTTCAGCGACGACATCGACGAGAACGTCGTCGAGAGTCACATCAGCAAGCTGCGCAAGCGTCTGCGCCATCGCCTCGGCTACGATCCGATCGACTCGCAGCGCTATCTCGGATACCGCCTCATACAGGCCTGAAGCCCAACGCTTCCTCAAGCTCCGCACAAGCCGGAGCTGCTCTAATGCAGGCTCTGGCAGCCTGCGCGCGGGAGCGAACACATGGGCTTGTATGGTATGATGAGGACGAGTGCATCCGGTATGGCTGCACAGGCGAACAGGCTGGCAACCGTCGCCGACAATATCGCCAACACCGGCACCACCGGCTACAAGCGCGCAACGACCGAATTCTCCTCACTGCTCCTGCAGTCGGGACAGGGGGAGTACATCTCCGGCAGCGTCGACACCAATGTCCGCTACGCGGTGAGCGAGCAGGGCACCTTCAAGTTCACCACCTCCGCCACCGATCTGGGCGTCAAGGGCAACGGCTTCTTCGTCGTCTCCAACAATGCCGGACAGACCTTCCTCACGCGCGCGGGCTCGTTCGTGCCGGACGGCAGCGGCAATCTCGTCAACGCCGCGGGCTACAAGCTGATGGGTTATGCGGCGACACCGGGCAATACCAACATCGTCGCCAACGGCACCGCGGGCCTGGTGCCCGTCGGCATCGGCTCGCTCACGCTGCAGGCCAACCCTTCCGCGGCCGGCACGCTGTCGGTGAACCTGCCCTCCAACGATGCCGTCGTCGCGCCCGCCAACCTGCCCTCTGCCAACGCGGCCACCGCCACCTACTCGGGCAAGACCTCGCTGATCGCCTATGACAATCTCGGCAACGAGGTGACGCTCGACGTCTACTCGGCCAAGACCGCGGCCAATACCTGGGAGGTGACGGTCTACAATCGCGCCGCTGCCGGTCCGGGCGGCGGCTTCCCGTACACCGCGGGCCCGATCGCCACCGCCTCCCTCACCTTCGATCCGACCAACGGCCATCTGGCCACTTCCAGCGCGTCCTCGCTCAGCATCCCCATTCCCAACGGCGGCACCATGGCGCTCGACATGGCGCAGACGACGCAGCTCGCGGCCGACTACACCATCTTCAAGGCCAGCGTCGACGGCAACGCCCCGAGCAAGGTCGACCACGTCGAGGTCTCCGACGACGGCTACCTCTACACCGTCTTCGAGAACGGCGCCCGTGCCGCCAGCTACCGCATCCCGCTGGCCGACGTGCCGAGCCCCGACAACCTGCAGCCCCTTGCCGGCAACGTCTACGTAACGAGCAACGAGTCGGGCGACATCCAGGTCGGCTTCCCCAAGGACGGCGGCTTCGGCGTGATGGTCTCGGGCGCGCTCGAGCAATCGACCGTCGATCTGGCCTCCGAGCTCACCAACATGATCGAGTCGGAGCGCAACTATACCGCCAACTCCAAGGTGTTCCAGACCGGCGCCGATCTCATGGACGTGCTCGTCAATCTGAAGCGGTAGAGGCGGCGTGGCCGGAGCCAGCCCAGGATAGGACCGGGGAATGTCGCTCAGGATCGGCCTCGACGCTGCAGTTTCGGGACTGTCGACCGCGGCCGAGCAGACCGGGATCGTCTCGCGCAACATCGCGCGCGCCGGCGACCCCAGCGCCACCCGCAAGTCGGCCAACGTCGTCACCACGCTCGGCGGCGGCGTGCACGTCGCCTCCATCACCCGCACCACCAACCAGGCCTTGCTCGACAAGATGCTGGCGGCGACCACCGGCGCCGCCTCGCAAAAGGCGATCGCGGACGCCCTGGCCAATCTCGACGAGACCGTCAACGATCCCGATCTCGAGAATTCGCCGGCGGCGCAGATATCGAAGTTTGCCGCTGCGCTGCAGCAGTATGCGCAGGCCCCGCAGGATGCCGTGCTCGCGCGCTCGGCGGTCAACGCCGCGAAAGACCTGGCCAATACCCTCAACTCGGCGACCACCACGGTGCAGGGCGTGCGGGCGACTGCCGACGGCGACATGGCCGATGCGGTGGCGAGGGTGAACGATCTCCTGTCCCAGTTCGAGACCATCAACAACCGCATCAAGCTGGGCTCCACCTCCGGTGCGGACATCACCGACGACCTCGACGCGCGCGACCAGATCGTCGCGCAGATCTCCGAGGAGATCGGCGTGCGCACCGTCACCCGCGCCAACAACGACATGGCGCTCTACACCGACACCGGCGTCACCCTGTTCGACACACGCGCGCGCGCCGTCACC
>DATFCC010000454.1:0-10853 GCA_035253505.1 Hyphomicrobiaceae bacterium | reverse complement strand
CGTGGCCACGGCGCTGGCCAAGAGCGGCGTGACCGTGCGCGATCCCGCCACCACCTACGTGGAGCTGAGCGTGCAGGTGGCGCCCGACGTCACGCTCGAGCCGAACGTGCACCTGCGTGGACACACGCGCATCGACAGCGGCGCCCACATCGAGACGGGCTGCGTGCTGACGGATGTGATCGTCGAAGCGGGGGCGCACCTCAAGCCCTACACGATCGCCGCACAGAGCCAGATCGGTCGCGACGCCGAGACCGGTCCCTTCACCCATCTGCGCCCCGAGAGCGTGATGGAAGAGGGCTCGAAGCTGGGCAACTTCGTCGAGATGAAGAAGACGCGCCTGGGCAAGGGCAGCAAGGCCAGCCACCTCTCCTACCTGGGCGACGGTCAGATCGGGCGCGACGTGAACATCGGCGCGGGCACCATCTTCTGCAACTACGACGGCTTCAACAAGCACTTCACCGACGTGGGCAAGGGCGCATTCGTGGGCTCCAATTCCTCGCTGGTGGCGCCTGTCAAGATCGGCGACGGCGCCTATATAGGGTCGGGCAGCGTGATCACGCGCGATGTGGCCGCCGATGCCCTCGCGCTCGAACGGGCGAGGCTGGAGCAGCGGCCCGGCTGGGCTGCCCGGTTCAGGGCGCTGATGGGCAAACGCCGGAAATAGGCCGCAGGGTTAACGGCGGCGGCGGTTAACCCGGAAAAAAGAGGTAATAGAGTTTGAATTGTCGGTGCGCGGCGGATCAGCGTACCAACGCCCACGCTGCTCCCTGCGGAACAGCGCCCATGGCCCCCAGACGTTAAGGGACGGCCCTGCATCCGCGGAACCACGGAAGCCCGCGAGGAGATAGAACGGAATGTGCGGCATCGTCGGCATTCTTGGAACGCAGGCTGTGGCCGGGGACCTCGTCGACGCCCTGCGTCGCCTCGAGTATCGCGGCTATGATTCGGCCGGTATCGCCACCGTCGAGAACGGGCAGCTCGACCGCCGGCGCGCGGAGGGCAAGCTCAAGAACCTCGAGCTGCGGCTCTCCAACCGCCCCCTGCAGGGGCGCACCGGCCTCGGCCACACCCGTTGGGCCACGCACGGCAAGCCGGTGGAGCGCAATGCCCATCCGCACATGAATGACCGCGTTGCAGTGGTCCACAACGGCATCATCGAGAACTTCCAGGAACTGCGCGACGCGCTCTCCGCCAAGGGACACGTGTTCCTGACCGAGACCGACACGGAGACGGTGCTGCATCTGGTCACTGACTATCTGAACGCCGGCCTCTCTCCCGTCGAGGCCGCCAAGGCGGCGTTGCAGCGGCTGCAGGGAGCCTTCGCGCTCGCCCTCATCTTCGCCGGCGAGGACGACCTGATGATCGGCGCGCGCCAGGGCCCGCCGCTCGCCATCGGCCACGGCACCGGCCAGATGTTCCTGGGCTCCGATGCCATCGCGCTGGCGCCCTTCACCGACACCATCACCTACCTGGAGGACGGCGATTGCGCCGTGCTCACCCGCGGGAGCGCGGACATCTTCGCCTTCGACGGCTCACGCGTCGATCGTCCCGCGGTCAAGTCGGTCGCCAGCTCCCTGCTCGTCGACAAGGGCAACTACCGCCACTTCATGGCCAAGGAGATCCACGAGCAGCCCGAGGTCATCAGCCATACCCTCGGCAGCTTCGTCGATTTCGCCGAGGGCCGGGTGCACATGCCCGATCTCGGCATTGATCCGGCCGGCATCAGCAAAGTCTCCATATCTGCATGCGGCACGGCCTACTACGCGGGGCTCGTCGGCAAGTATTGGCTGGAGCGCTATGCACGCGTGCCGGTCGAGATCGACGTGGCGTCCGAGTTCCGCTACCGCGAGCCGCCGCTGGAGAAGGGCGGGCTCGCCCTCTTCATCACGCAATCCGGCGAGACGGCCGATACCTTGGCGACGCTGCGCTACTGCAAGAGCCAGGGACAGCGCATCGCCTCCATCGTCAACGTGCGCACCTCCACGATCGCGCGCGAATCGCACGTCGTCCTGCCCACGCTGGCGGGGCCCGAGATCGGCGTTGCCTCGACCAAGGCGTTCACCTGCCAGCTCAGCGCGCTGGCCTGCCTCGCCATCGCCATCGGGCGCTCGCGCGGCACCATCAGCGCGGAGCAGGAGAAGGAGCTGACGCACGCGCTCGCCGAAGTGCCGCGCCATGTCTCGACCCTGCTGCACAACGAGGCGCAGTACGAACGGCTGGCGCACGACCTGTCGAAGGCGCGCGACGTGCTCTATCTCGGCCGCGGCATCAGCTTCCCGCTGGCTCTCGAAGGCGCCCTCAAGCTGAAGGAAATTTCCTACATCCACGCCGAAGGCTATGCGGCCGGCGAGCTCAAACATGGGCCGATCGCGCTCATCGACGAGAACGTGCCGGTGATCGTGGTGGCGCCGGCGGACGAACTCTTCGACAAGACCGTCTCGAACATGCAGGAGGTGGCGGCGCGCGGCGGCAGGGTGATTCTGGTCTCGGATGCGCCGCAGGCACGGGCCGGTTGTGCTCTGGAAGCACACATCGCGGTGCCGGCCGTACACCCGTTCGTGAACCCGCTGCTCTATGCCGTGCCGGTCCAGCTCCTGGCCTATCACACGGCCGTTTTCATGGGGACGGACGTCGACCAGCCCCGCAACCTTGCCAAGTCGGTTACTGTGGAATAGACGCGGCCGATCAGAATGCCGGATTTGCGCCACAGGCTTGAGTTGGCGTAGCTTCGTGACGGGGAGGTGCTCCGCGTTCGACGGACCGTCAACCGGGGGATAGACAGCGCGATGACGTGGGACTGGCGCAGGCTGGCTCTGGCAGCGTTCGCCGCGATGGCCGTCGCTGCGGCAGAGCCTGCGTCCAGCCAGACACCGACCCCCGCCAAGACGCCGACCAAAAAGAAGCCCGCGAAAGCCGAGCCGGCCGACGGCGACGAGAAGGGCGCGTCGCAAAAAGCGAAGAAACAGGACCCCGTGGAGGCCCAGCGCGCCATCGAGGCCGCCCATAAGCTGCTCGAGGCCGGCAAGGCCGAACAGGCGTCCCAGGCTCTCACGGCCGTCATCGAAGGTGGGAACCTTCCTCCCGCCATCATGGCGAAAGCCCTGCTCTATCGCGGCATCGCCTATCGCCAGCAGAAACTCACCGCGCAAGCCATCGCCGACCTCACGAGTGCGCTCTGGCTCAAGGGTGGACTGGGCGAAGCCGACCGCAACGATGCCTTGCGGCAGCGCGCCTCCGCCTATCAGGAGGCGGGGCTGGCCGACAGCGGAGGGCCGATCGAGCCCGCCGTGCCCGGCGGGCGCACGCGCACCGCATCGGCACCAGAGGGGACTTCCGGGCAATCGGGCGGCGGCTGGTTCAATCCATTTTCCGGCTGGTTCGGCGGCTCCTCCTCCACTCCCGCGCAGCAGCCGGCGCCTCCGCCCACCACGGCCTCCATCGAGACCGAGCGGGCGCCCCCGGTCACCAAGTCGAGCGGGTGGACCAGCACGACCGAGGCACGCAGCGCGCCGGAGGCTCCAGCCCATCCCCCTGCGGCTGCCAAGGTCGCGTCCCACGCCGACGGCAAGTTCCGCATTCAGCTCGGGGTTCCGACCGCCAGCGGCATGCGCACCCAGGCCGAGGCCCAGACGCTGGCGGCGCGCGTGGTGCGCGAGCACGCCGGCGTGCTGGCATCGCGCGAGCCCGAAATCGATGAGACGGTGGTCGGGAGCTGGGGCTCGTTCTACCGCGTGCGCATCGGGCCCTTCGCCACCGCCCAGGACGGGCAGGCCGCATGCGGCAAGCTCAAGGGTGCAGGCATCGATTGCCTGGTGGTTACGCACTGAGCGCTACCGGCCTTCATTAAACAAGCCAGTTCAAATGCTTGTGCCAGGCGCTGGTGGACGCCGCCGCATTCGTGCCCTGGGGCTTTTGCGGCCCTTGCCTCCGCACCATCTGTCATGACAATGGGCGGAAACGCGACTCTGGCCGCGCGTCTTCTGGTGCCCTGCGTCGGGCGGAGGCCGGTCAGGCCGCTCAACGATGAGCCGTGCGGATGCAGGAACAAGCAGGCAAGACAGGAGCGGGACCGCCGCGGGGCGATAGCCCGCAAGGCGACGAACGTGCCGATCTCGCGCGCGAGGAAGCCATCGACCTGAAGGCCGGGCTTGCCAAGCTGGCCCTGGAGGCGGCGCCGGAGCCTTCCCATCTCGGGGCCCGGCTGCGCAACTACTTCCTGACCGGGCTGGTGGTGGTGGGCCCCGTGACGATCACCATCTACATCGCCTGGTACTTCATCAACATCGTCGATGCCTGGGTGAAGCCGTATATCCCGCGTATCTACAATCCCGAATCGTACCTGCCCTTCCACGTGCCGGGCGTCGGGCTTGTGTTCGCCATCGTCGGCCTCACGCTGATCGGTGCGCTTGCCGCCAACCTGCTCGGCCGCTCGCTGATCAGCGCTGGCGAGCTGATGCTCGGACGCATGCCGATCGTGCGCAACGTGTATCAGGGTCTCAAGCAGATCTTCGAATCGGTGGTGACCGCGTCGGCGCCCAGCAAGGGTTTCCAGAAGGTCGCGCTGATGGAGTTTCCATCCAAGGGCATCTGGTCGATCGTGTTCGTCACCGGTGAGGCTGCCGACCAGATCGCGGCCGAACTGCCGGGAACCGATCTCATCAGCGTGTTCATGCCGACCGGCATGCTGCCGCCGTCGGGCTTCGTGTGCTTCGTTCCGCGCGCGAGCGTGATGCCGGTGCACATGAGCATCGAGGACGCCGCCAAGATCATCATCTCCGCGGGCATGGTGAACCCCGAGACGCAGGCGCGGCTCAAGGAGCTCGCCCTCAGGAACAAGGGATCCTCCAGATCGGAGCGGCTCGAGGCGGCCCAATAGTTGCGCCGCGGAGGCACCCTGGCGCGCCGCCCTCCGCATCGCCGCGGTTGCGTTGACATCCTGGAACCGTGCCGTTAGACCGCGCCGCGGGACACTCCTCCCCAACGAGGAGCAGGCTATCTGGAAGGGTAGATCATGACCGCAGCGACAAAACCGGCCGCGCGGCCGGCAAACGTGCTCTTTTCCTCGGGTCCGTGCGCCAAGCACCCGGGCTGGTCACTCGACAAACTCGACAACGCGTTTCTCGGCCGCTCGCACCGCGCCAAGGAAGGCAAGGCGCGTCTCAAGCTCGCCATCGACAAGACCAAGGCCCTGCTGCGCCTGCCGGCCGGCTTCGTCTGCGGCATCGTGCCGGCCTCCGATACGGGCGCCTTCGAGATGGCCATGTGGACGATGCTCGGCGCCCGCGGCGTCGATGCTCTGGCCTGGGAAAGCTTTGGTCTCGGCTGGGTGACCGACACCGCCAAGCAGCTCAAGCTGAAGGACCTGCGGGTCATCGATGCCGAGTACGGCAAGCTACCCGACCTCGCGAAAGTGGATTTCGATCGCGACGTGCTCTTCACCTGGAACGGCACCACTTCGGGCGTGCGCGTCCCCAACGGCGACTGGATCCCGGCCAAGCGCGGCGGCCTCACCTTCACGGATGCCACCTCCGCCATCTTCGCCCAGCCCATCGACTGGACGAAGATCGACGTCGCCACCTTCTCCTGGCAGAAAGTGCTGGGCGGCGAGGCGGCGCATGGCATGCTCATCCTGTCGCCGCGTGCGCTGGAACGCCTCGAGACCTACACGCCGCCGTGGCCGCTGCCCAAGATTTTCCGCCTGACGAAAGGCGGCAAGCTCATCAAGGGCGTGTTCGAGGGCGAGACGCTCAACACGCCGTCGATGCTGTGCGTGGAGGACTGGCTCGACGCGCTGGCGTGGGCCGAGCGGATCGGCGGCCTCGACGCGCTCCTCGCGCGCGCCGACGCCAATGCCCGCGTCGTGCTCGACTGGGCCGATCGCACGCCGTGGATCGAGAACCTGGCCGTCGATCCGGCAACCCGCTCCAACACGTCGGTGTGCCTGAGAATCGTCGACCCGGCGGTAGCGCGGCTGCCCGAGGACGCACAGCGCGCGTTCGTCAAGCAGCTCGAGGCGCTGCTGGACAAGGAGAATGCCGCGCGCGACATCGCCGGCCACCGCGACGCGCCGCCGTCGTTGCGCATCTGGTGCGGGTCGACCGTCGAAGCTTCGGACCTGGCGGCGCTGACGCCGTGGCTCGACTGGGCGTTCGCCGAGTGCAAGGCCGCCCTCGCCAAGGCAGCCTGATCTCACGCCGTCTGATCAGGAGACAGGCGGAAGCGGCCGGACGCGCGCTTCCGCCCGCGATGCGTCAGGACGAGTACTTGATGGTGCAGCCGTAGGGACGCGAGGTCGTCACGGATACCTCTTTGCCCGCGGCGACTTCGGTCAGGGCCTGGTCGACGTAGTTCTTCGCCGTCTTCAGGTCGTCGAGCCGGGTCGTCGCCTTGTCATCGATGCCGCCCATGTAGACGAGCTTGCCGTCGCCGGCGACGATGTACATGTGCGGTGTCGTCTGGGCGCCGTAGGCGCGCCCCACATCGCCCTTGGAGTCGAACAGGACGTCGCTGGGCGCGGCGCCGCGTTCCGCGGTCAGCTTGTTGGCTTCGTCGGCGGTCACGTAGCCCTGGGTGCCGGGCGAGGATGAGATCAGCGTCAGCCACACCACGCCCTGCGCGGTCCACTTCTTCTGCAGCATCTGCATGTTCCCGCCACCGTAGTGCTTGCGCACGTACGGACACTCGTGATTGGTCCACTCGAGCACCACCGTCTTGCCCTTGAAGTCGGCGAGAGAGACGGTCTTGCCCTTGCTGTCGGTCAGCGAGAAAGCGGGTGCCGGCGCGCCGATACGGGCCTGCGCGGCGGGATTGGCGATCGTCGGGCCCATGGCCAGGATAAGGCCGAGGGCCGCGGCGCCGCCGAAACCGGCGCCCAGTACGGTGCGTCGTGCAACAAGTGGCATTGGCGTTACTCCTTGGCTGAGGTTGGCAGTGACGCCCGGCGCTCGGCCGGACTTGGAAGGCGATCGATCTCGCTCAGGACCGCGGCTTGGGTGAGAACCTGGGGAAAGACGGTGGGCTCGCCGTCGCCGGCATAGAGCAGGTAGAGCGGCACGCCGCTGCGGCCGTGCTTCTCCAGAAGGCGCGTGATCTCGGCGTTGCGATTGGTCCAGTCGCCTTTCAGGTAGGCGACGCCCTTTGCCGCGAATCCCGCACGCACGGGCTCGCTCGACAGCGTGGTCCGCTCGTTGACGAGGCACGTGATGCACCATGCGGCAGTCATGTTGACGAATACGGGGCGCCGGCCGGCGAGCAATTCATCGAGCCGCGCCTGTGTGAAGGGCTCGTAGCCGGCGGCGGACTGCGAGGCTGCGGCCCCTTGCAAGCGATCCTGACCGAGGCCCGCCACGGCAACGGCGACGCCGGCGAGGGAGGCAAGCGCAACCGCCGCGCCGGCACGCCGACCCCAGCCGCCGGCCGACTGCGCCGCGTTGAACGACCAGGCCGCGAGGGCGATGAGCACGAACCCGATGAGCGCGGCGAACAATCCGGCCGGGCTCACCTGCTGTGCCAGCACCCATGCCAGCCAGGCGGCGGTGGCGTAGACGGGAAAGGCGAGCATCTGCCGCAGCGTCTCCATCCAGGCGCCGGGCCGTGGCAGGAGGCCGATGAGAGGCGGAGCAAGGCTGAGGGCAAGGAAGGGCAGTGCCAAGCCCAATCCCAGGGCCAAAATGACAGTGAGCGCCACGGGCGCGGGCTGGGTGAGCGCGAACCCCACCGCCGTTCCCATCAGCGGCGCCGTGCAGGGGGTTGCCACGACGGCGGCGAGCACGCCGGTGAAGAACGATCCAGCCAATCCTGATCGCCGCATCAGGCCGGTGCCAAGACCCTGCATCGACGCGCCGATGTGGAACACGCCCGACAGACTGAGCGCCATCGCAAACAGCAGGTAAGCGAGCAGGGCAACCACCACCGGCGACTGCAACTGGAAGCCCCAGCCGACCTCGGCGCCGCCGGCGCGGACGGCAAGCAACACCGCCGCCAGGACCGCGAATGCCGCCAGGACGCCGGCGGTGTAGGCGACCCCGTGCCGCCGCACCCGGCTTCGCGAGCCGCCGGCTTGCTCGGCAAGAGCCAGAACCTTGATCGACAGCACCGGAAACACGCAAGGCATCAGGTTCAGGATGATGCCGCCGGCAAGAGCGAGCAGCGCAGCCTGCACGACGAGGGCCAAGGTGGTCGCCGTCGGCGCCGGATTGGCGGCGCCGACGCGAACGTGAGCGAGCTCGAAGGCCTGGCGAGCGGTGCGGCTGCCGAGATCCTCATCGATGACGAGCACGCCGCCGCCGTTGGCGGGCGCGGCAGTCGACAGGGCGCTGCGCTCGAGGTCCAGGCTCAAGCCGTCGCGGTCTTTCCGCAGTTGTTGCGGCGCCGCGTGCTGGATCAGGGCCCCCTCGTTGGGAAAATAGAAGGCGGAACGGATGGCGTCAGGGCTTGCCCCCTTCAGGTCGACGTGAAGGGTCACGCGATCCGGCGCGAGCGACATGCGCGCGTCCCACGGCGATGGCTGCGGCAAGGCTGCGCGCGCCGCCTCGAAATAGGCCGACTTGTTCGCATCCGGTCGCGGTGCGGCGTCGGATAGGGCGGCCGGAAGGCCGACCGTCAGGCTGGCCTCGCCGGGAACGCACTCTTTCTCGCACACAAGCCAGGTGACCTGCGCCTTGAGGTCGACCGGCGTACCGGCTGCCAGCGACGCCGGCGGCGTGATCCTCGTCAGAAGCGTGGCCTCGCCCTCGTATCCGAAGTTGGCGAGATGCGCGACGGGAATGCGGTGCGGCGTCGGCCACACGATGGGACCGGCCGAGAAGCCGGGCGGCAGCGTCCAGGTGATCGTTGGCGCCTCGCCCGAGTCTCCGGGGTTGCGCCAGTAGACGTGCCAGTGATCCTTGATGTGCAGACGCACACCGACCCAGAACGGCGTTCCCGCCGTTACCGCGGGCGGCTCCGCAACAAGCTCGGCGCGAACGAGATCCTGGCCCGGCTCGCCGGCCCTGGTTGTGACACCCCAGCCGGCGATCACCAGAAGAAACGAAAACAGGGCCGCAGCATAGGCGCCCTGACGGCTCCAGGCGATCGCGGCCCTGTGGGATTGGTGGTGCGGCACGGCACGCACATTGGAAAAGACCGGCGACAAGAACAAGTCAAAGGCGGTCACGATTGCTTGACCCGGGCCGTCGGAAAATCGCGAAGAATCTCAATGCGGTATCGCGCCGGCCGGGACCGTCTCGCCGCCGGCGGCGTGCCCAGCGCCTACAGGGCTACTTCGACGAGATAGGGCCCTTCCGATCGCAGGCCGGCACTGATCCCCTTGGCGAGTTCCTCGCAGGTCTCGGCCCGGGACGCCTCCACGCCCATGCCGCGGGCCATGGAAACCCAGCCCAGGTTGGGGCGGCCGATGGTGAGCATGTCGACGGCGCGGGGACCCGGATTGCGCACGCCGACGTTCGTCAGCTCGCCGCGCAGGATGTTGTAGCTGTTGTTGGCAAAGATCAGGGTGGTGACCGGAAGGCCCTCCCGCGCCATCGTCCAGAGCGATTGCACGGTATACATGGCGCTGCCGTCGCCCTCGAGCGCGATCACCTTCCGGCCCGGACAGGCGATGGCCGCGCCGATGGCAACCGGCATGCCGTAGCCGATGGAGCCGCCGCGGTTGTTGATCCAATCGTGCGGAGGCGCACCGGCGGTCTCGGGGAAGAACTCGCGCCCGGTGGTGACGCTTTCGTCGACGACGATAGCATCCTCGGGCAGCATGGCGCCCAGGATGGAGGCGATCGCAGCCGGTGTGATGGCGCCGCTCGGCAGGCGGGGGCGGCGGGCCGCGGCGACACCGGCCGGCGCGACGGTGCTGGCGCCGAGCTCGTCGGCAAGCGCCTGCAGGGCGGCACGGATGTCCTGGTCGACACCGGCGAGCTTGGTCGATTTGGCCTCCTTCGGCATCAGCAGGCTCGGCTTGTCGGGATAGGCGAAGAACGCAACAGGCTCGCGCGCGCCCACGAGGACGAGATCACCGGCCTCGCGCATCACGCCCAGCGCCCGCTCGACGACATAGGGAATGCGCTCGACCTGAACACGCCCGGCACCGCGCTCGAGGCGCGTGTTGGCGCCTTCGGTTAGGATTCCGCATCCGGTCTTGGCGGCAATGCGCCCTGCCAATTCCAGGCACGGCTGGCGCAGAGCGTCGCCGCCCAGCAGCAGGGTCGCCCGGCGGCCGGAGCGCAGCATGGCGGCAGCCGCCTTGACGGCATCTGCCGAGACCTTCGCCGGCGCTTGGGCGGGCGCCGTCTCGGCGATCCCGTCCGCCGGCCCCCAGGCCGTATCGGCGGGCAGGATCAAGGTGGCGATCTGGCCGGGCGTCTGCCGTGCCGCCCCGATCGCCAGCGCGCCGTCGGCGGCAATCGTGCGCGAATTTGGCGACGTCTTGACCC
Source organism: Hyphomicrobiaceae bacterium (assembly GCA_035253505.1). Classification (GTDB taxonomy): domain Bacteria; phylum Pseudomonadota; class Alphaproteobacteria; order Rhizobiales; family Hyphomicrobiaceae; genus AWTP1-13. Next base: position 429 of record DATFCC010000454.1, on the reverse strand, counting down.
AATGCGACATCGGCTTCGCCACGCCCTCGATGTCGGCGGTCAGCGGCGCGTCGTAGGCGATGTGATAGGTCGCGTGCTCGCCGACGATGTTGACGATGCCCGAGTGCGCCTTCTTGGCGTTGTGCAGGTTCGCCAGGCCGTTGGCGAGCCCTGGGCCCAAGTGCAACAAGGTCGAAGCGGGCCGGCCCAGCATGCGGTAGTAGCCGTCGGCGGCACCCGTCACTACGCCTTCGAACAGACCCAGCACGCAGCGCATGCCCGGCACCTTGTCGAGCGCGGCCACGAAATGCATCTCGGAGGTGCCGGGGTTGGTGAAGCATACGTCGACCCCGCCCGCCAGCAGGGTGCGCACCAGGCTCTCGGCGCCGTTCATCTCCTCAGCCATCGGGCTCAACGCTCCCTCTCAAGCACTCCAGGGCAGGGCAGCCG
>DATFCC010000453.1:0-18585 GCA_035253505.1 Hyphomicrobiaceae bacterium | reverse complement strand
GCACCCTCCATGGGATAACGCAGCTGAACCAGTGAGGTTCCTCTCCCGCGGCGTCGCCGCCACCGGGCATCTGCAGCCGTCAGATCGTTTCCGTGCGGCCCCCGGGAGCCCGATGGTGCAAGGCACCAATTTTCTGGATCGGCGCACCGCTGGCAGCGATGCCCTCAGGCCATGGAGCGCTCTCGGGCTCTCGTGCTGACTGTGCAGGTACGGCTTCGGTCGAAGCATCGGCCGGGGTGCCGGGGGCATGGTTGCGTCGCCAGAACGAAGGAGCGGCCCATGACCGTCACCGTCTTCATCCGTTACGTGATCGATCCCTTCCAGCGCGACGATTTCGCCGAATATGCGCGCAACTGGGGACGCCTCATCCCGAAGTGCGGCGGCAACCTCGTTGGCTATTTCCTGCCGTACGAGGGGACCAACACCGTCGCCTGGGGGCTCATCTCGTTCGACAGCCTGGCCGCGTACGAGGCTTATCGCACACGCTTGAAAAGCGACCCCGAATGCGCCCTGAATCTCCGCTTTGCGCAGGAGAAGCGCTTCATCCTGAGCGAGGAGCGCACCTTCCTGGAAGCCCTGCCGCGGCCCTGAGTGGCGCGGGCTGCCCGGTCACGCCCTCACGACGCTGCGCTATTTGCCGCCGTTCGCATTCGCGTCCGGCGTCGCCGGAGCCTCGCCTGCGGGCGGCGGCACGATCGAGCCGGTCGACACCGGGCTCACGCTCGCCGGGACGACATCGGCCTTGCGCGGCGGCGCGCCGTCGAGCACCCAGGCCATGCCATGGAACCACTTGTGGTCCGGGGGCAGCAGGCGATGGTGAAGGTCGGTCCACAGCGCACGGGAGGTGATGTTCTCGACGAAGATCTTCGTCGGTGGGGTCGCCAGGAACGCCAGCACCACGGCGACCGCCATGGCCGTGGTGTGCCCCCAGTGCTTGCTGTCGACGAGCTTCAGCGCGGTTCCGAACGAGGCCTTGATGCGGGTGTCCATGACGTCGACCGAGTAGATCTCGTCGAGAATGAGGTGGGTGAGGAAACCGATCGACATGAAGCCTGCGGCGAGCCACGCCACTCCCTCGTCGCGCTGCAGCAGCCGGCTGTAAACCACCGCGGTGATGACCGCGCAGAACACCATGGCCAGCAGCGAGTGCCAGATGCCGCGGTGATAGCTGATGCGGAAGAAAATCTCCTTGGCGACGTAGCGCACGAACAGAAGCGTGCCGAGCCACAGCACCAGCATCTCGGCAATGGAGTACTTGCGCTCGAGGCTGAACAGCACGGCGAACGAGAAGAACACGCCGAGACCGGCGAACATGGCGCGGGCGGGCCGCGAGTCCTTCAGGTCGATATCCGGGAGCACCGAGCCCAGCACGCCGGCCAGCGTGACCGCGACGATGTTCTCTGGCGCGACCAGGTCGGCCGCCATCGTGACCGTCGCCAGGGCACCGCTGACCATGGTGCCGACGGCGATATGGGTGGGAAAGTTAGCCATGGGCCTCTCCGTCGCGGTCTGCAGGGAACGGCAGACGCGCCTCGCCAGCGCAGTCGCTCCTTGCACCTGATTCGCGGCGGCGGGAGTAGTCGTCCGCGGAGAGAAAATTGCGGTTTTCAACGGCTTGACGGCATCCACCGGAGCGGCGAGCAGTGCGTTTGGCAGGGTCGCCGGCATGCGGCCTGCTGTGATGGCCCGAGTCCCCGCTGGAGGTAGGCGCAACGCATGCTCAGGTTTCCCCGCAGCAGATGGCGCCCGCGCCGGAATGCGCCGCCGCTGCTGCTGGTCGTCTTCGCTCTGTTGGCGTTGGCCGCTGCCGCCCGTCTCGTGACGCGTCAGGAGAGACCCGGCGAGGTCTCGGGATGGTCGCACGTGATCGATGGCGACAGCCTGCAGGTTGCGGGACGTGAGGTCCGCCTGGTGGGCATCGATGCTCCCGAGGGGCGCCAGACCTGCCGCCGTGACGGCGTGGACTGGAACTGCGGAAATGCGGCGCGGATCGAGCTGCGGCGCCTGATCGGCAATCGGCGGGTCACGTGCCGCTATCGGGAGCGCGATCGCTATGACCGCCTGCTCGCCCTCTGCGAGGCGAATGGCCGATCGCTGAACGCGGCCATGGTGTCAGCGGGCTACGCCGTCGACGACGGCCAGTTCGCAAACGAGGAGGCCGGGGCGCGGGCGGAGCGGCGCGGGCTCTGGGCCGGCGACTTCGAGCGGCCCCGGGACTGGCGGCGGCGCCATGGGAACGCTTCGACCGCGACGGACCGCCGCGCGCGCGAATAGGCTGGTGTTCCCGCACCGTCCATGCCATGTGCAGGGCGCTTCGTGCAGCCTCGAGAGCGAATGTCACTCGGCTCCCTAACCAGCCCCGCCGACAAGCTGTGGCTTGCAGCCATCGGCTCCATCGCCGTGGCTGTGGTGGTGCTCGCCCTCAAGTATCTCGCCTACTACGTGACCGGCAGCGTGGCGCTCTATTCGGATGCGCTGGAGAGCATCGTCAATCTTCTGACGGCCATGGTCGCCCTGATGGCCATCCGCATATCGCATCAGCCGGCCGACCGCCGCCACCAATTCGGCCACCACAAGGCGGAGTACTTCTCCGCCGTGATCGAGGGTGTCCTGATCGTGGTCGCGGCGCTGCTGATCTTCCATGAGGCCTACGACGCCTACCTGCGCCCGCGTGCGCTCAACGAGCCTATCCGCGGCGTTGCCATCAACGGTCTTGCCACGGCCGTCAATGCCGTGTGGGCCTACTTCCTGCTCGCGTGGGGGCGGAGCCAGCGCTCACCGGCCCTGACCGCCGACGGATGGCATCTGCTGAGCGATGTGGCCACCTCGATCGGGGTGGTCGCAGGCCTGCTGCTGTCGGCGATGACCGGATGGCAGGCGCTCGATCCGGCGATGGCGATTCTGGTCGGCGCCAACATCCTGTGGGCCGGCTGGCGGCTGGTGCGCGAGTCGGTGAGCGGCCTGATGGACGAGGCAGTCACCGCGGAAGTCGGGCGCCAGATCCATCAGGTGATCTCGAGCAACGCGCAAGGCGCCATCGAGGCTCACGACGTCAAGACCCGCACCGCCGGGCGGGTCACCTTCATCGAATTCCATCTGGTGGTGCCGGGCAACATGACGGTTGCCGCTTCGCATCAGATCTGCGACCGGCTGGAGCAAGCCCTGAGCACGGCCGTGCATGGGGCCGAGGTGCTGATCCACGTCGAGCCCGAGGAAGAGGCGAAGCAGACCGGCGTTCCGGTGGTGTAGCGCGTCAGGATGCCGGACACGAAAAGGGGCAGCCGCATCGCGGCTGCCCCCATACTGCCTTTCTCCTGCGTCGGCGCTTAAGCGCTGGCCTCGACCTGCTTCGGCGCGCTGCCGTTGCCGATGGCAATCGTGCGCGGCTTGAGCCGCTCGGGCACGTTGCGCACGAGGTCGATGTGGAGCAAGCCATCCCTGAGGTCGGCGCCCTTCACCTCGACATGATCGGCGAGGCGGAAGCGTCGGTCGAATGCGCGCGTGGCGATGCCGCGATGCAGGAACTGGCGCTCCTTCTCATCGGCCTTCTTCTCGCCGCGTACGCTGAGCGTCTGCTCCTTGATGTCGACCTTCAGCTCGTCCTCGCTGAAGCCGGCCACGGCCATGGTGATCCGGTACTCGTTGTCGCCGAGCCGCTCGATGTTGTAGGGCGGATAGGCGGTCGGGCCCGCATCGAAGCCGGATACCGAATCCAGCATGTCGAACAGGCGGTCGAAGCCGACGGTGGAGCGATAGAGGGGGGCGAAATCAATCTGTCTCATCACAAGGTCCTCCTAGGAAGCGACGTTGTGCTCTGCCGGCCTGCAGCCAGGACTACCCGCCGTAAGGGCCAGGCAGCGCGGTTTCACGGACCCTCGAGAGGCGTCCGCACCCCTGTATTTAGGCCGCCACCGGCGCCGTTCAAGAGCGCGTGAGCGGCCCGACGCAATGGAACCGGCCGGGCGCTCGAAGTGCGCCCGGCCGGTTCATTCCTTGCGATGGCTGGTGGCCCAAGGCCACCGCCGCGTCGTCGCGCGGCCGGCCTATCAGTCGCCGCTGCCGTGCCCGCGGCGGTTTATCAGCTCCCACCACTTGGCCGAGCCGTACGCCGGCACGTCCGGGTCCATGCGCGGCGAGGCGGCCGGAGGCATTTGGGAGGCTGCCCGAGGGGTCGCGGTCGCCGGCGCGGTCTGCTTGTAGGCATAGACCTTGGTGTTGGGGTTGGTCTGCACCGGGGTCGTTGCCGACTGGGCGAAGACAGCCGATGCGACGCCGGCTACCAGGGTCGAGGCGACGAGCGCCGTTTTCAGAAGCGTCATGATACGAGGTCCTTGTTGGCCGCACAGTTTCGTCTTGCGGGGTGCACTGAGCGTGAGTCGCGCTGCAGCGCAAACGGAAGCTTTGCGGTGGACCACAGAAATCTTGGTGAGGTCCCGGGCCACGGAAGAAGGTGTTGCTTTCTTGCCGCAAGCTCGCAGGTCCCGCGGAGCGACGCCCGGGCGCTGGCAATGGCTCTCGTATGCGGCTGCGTGCTAAGGCAGGTTGCGCGCGGCGGGTGCACCCGTGCTAGTAAGACATGCTGATCCCGTCACCTCGGGATTCGCAGGACACTCTGAATGACCTTTCGAGTGCTCGACCCCACCAACGAAGCCGCGACCGCCGTCGGCCAGCCGGCACCGCGTCCGGCCTCGCTCGCGGGCAAGACCGTCGGCTTCATCTCCAACGGCAAAGAAGGCACCAAGGGCTATTTCGCGCACGTCGAGCGGCTGCTGCGCGACGAGATGGGCGTGGCCGAGGTGGTCTGGCGCACCAAGGCGAACTACAGCGCGCCGGTGGAGGCCGGTATCGTCGATGAGATCAAGCGCTGGCACGCCGTCGTCGCCGGCGTCGGTGATTGAGGCAGCTGCTCGTCGTGCAGTCTGCATGACACGGTCACAGCGGAACGTCAGGGAGTGCCGGCGATCGGGGTGATGACCGCCCGTTTCGTCAGCGCCGCCGAGCTCATGTGCCGTGTGCTCGGCATGCCGGGCTACGAGTTCGTGGTCATCGGGCATCCGATCAGCAGCGCGTCGGACGCCGAGCTCGCCGCCTACGCCCGCACCACCATCGAGCAGGCCAAGCGGCTGCTGCTCGCGCCCTAAGCGAAGGTGCCGGTGCCCGACGCCGCGATCAGCGGCAGGCGGCAAGGAAGGGCAGGAGCGCGGCCAGCGTCGCCTCGGGGTTTTCCTCGGCCAGGAAGTGGCCCGACGCGATCGGCTGGCCGGTGACGCTCGTGCACCAGGCGCGCCACACATCGAGCGGGTCGGTGGCACCGCGTCCCAGGTACTCGGTGCCCCAAAGGACGAGGGTCGGACACGAGATCTTACGCCCTGCCGTCATGTCCGCTTCATCGAGCTGCCGATCGATGGTGGCGCCCGCGCGATAGTCCTCGCACATGGCATGCACGCGCGCGGGGTCCCGCATGAGAGCGCGGTAGTGCCGCAGGGCCTCGGCCGAGAAGACGGAGAGATCGCGCGGGCCGGCCCAGCTCTTGAGCGTGTGCTCGAGGTAGTAGTCGGGCGCGTGCCCGATCAGGGTCTCGGGCAGGGGAGCAGGCTGCGCGAGGAATTGCCAATGATAGCCGCCGATGGCCCGCTCCGCGGTGATGCGTCGCCACATCTCGGCGGTCGGCATGATGTCGACGGCAATGAGTGCACTGGCCGTGTCGGGATGATCGAGGGCCAGGCGGTAGGCGACGCGCCCGCCGCGGTCGTGGCCACCGACCATGAATCGCCGGTGCCCGAGGGTCCGCATGACGGCGACGCAATCCTCGGCCATGGCGCGCTTGGAGTAGGCCGCGTGCCGGGCGTCGCCCTCGGGGACGGAGCTCGCGCCGTAGCCGCGCAGATCGGCCAGCACCACGGTGACGTGACGCGCCAGCGTGCCGGCGATGCGGTGCCAGCAGACGTGCGTCTGCGGATAGCCGTGCAGGAGCAGCAGCGGCGGTCCCGAGCCGGCGCTGCGCACGAAGATCTCCACGCCGTCCGTCTTCACCCGATGCTCGGCAAAGCCCGGGAAAAGGTCAGCGACCGCAGGCATCAGGGCCCTTTCCGCTCACGCGCCACTGCGCGCCAGCCGATGTCGGTGCGATAGAAGCCGCCCGGCCAGTCGATGGCGCGCACCGCCTCGTAGGCGCGCGCCTGGGCCTCGGCAACCGTCCTGCCGCGCGCGGCCACCCCCAGCACGCGCCCGCCGTTGGCGAGCAGCCGGCCACCGTCGCGCCGGGTGCCGGCATGGAACACCTCGACATCCGGCACGGCGCGCGCCTTGTCGATGCCGCGAATCTCGGTGCCCTTCTCGTAGTCGCCTGGATAGCCGTTGGCAGCCATCACCACATTGAGGGCCACTCCGTCGTGCCAGCGCAGATCGACGTTTTTGAGAACGCCGTCGGCAGTGGCAATCAGGGCCGGCAGCAGATCCGACTTCAGCCGCATCATGAGCACCTGGCACTCGGGATCGCCGAAGCGCACGTTGTACTCGTAGAGCTTGGGGCCATCCCTCGTGATCATGACGCCCAGGTAGAGAACGCCCTTGAAGGGCGTGCCGCGCGCCACCATGCCGCGCGCCGTCGGCACGATGATTTCCTCCAGCGTGCGCCGCTCCATGTCGGGCGTCATCACCGGCGCCGGCGAATAGGCGCCCATGCCGCCCGTGTTGGGACCGGTGTCGCCGTCGCCCACCCGCTTGTGGTCCTGCGCCGCCACCAGCGGCAGCACGTGCTCGCCGTCGACGAGGGCAAAGAAGCTCGCCTCCTCGCCCTCGAGGAACTCCTCGATCACGATCTCGGCCCCCGCGCTGCCGAAGGCGCCGGCGAAGCACGCATCGATGGCCTGCTCCGCCGCGCCGAGCGTCTCGGCGATCACCACGCCCTTGCCGGCCGCCAGGCCGTCGGCCTTGACCACGATGGGCAGTTTCTTCCCAGCCAGATAGGCCTTCGCGGCGGCCGCGTCGGCAAAGCGTCCGTACGCGCCCGTAGGAATGCCGAACTCCCGGCAGAAATCCTTGGTGAAGCCCTTGGAGCCCTCCAGTTGCGCGGCCGCCTTGGAGGGCCCGAACGCCTTGATCCCGGCCGCCGTCAGGTCATCGACGATGCCGGCCACCAGCGGCGCCTCGGGGCCGACGACGACGAAACCGATCGCGTTCTCCCTGCAAAAGCGGATCACCGCCGCGTGGTCGGCGACGTCGAGCGGCACGCAGGTCGCCAGCTCGGCGATGCCGGCGTTGCCTGGGGCACAGTAGAGCTTGCTCAGCAGCGGGCTGGCCGACAGCGACCAGGCCAGCGCGTGCTCGCGGCCGCCGGAACCCAGGAGAAGGACATTCATCAACGAAAACCCGCAAAAGCTTTGGAAACCAGACCGGAATCGCCCCAGCGATCGCCATCCTCATGTATCATCGATGCCATGCCGAACAAAGCCAGAGGCAAGCCTTGGCCGAGCTGATCCGCGCCACCAGACAGGACGCCGAAAGGGGCGCCAATCTGCCCGAGTACTCGGTGTCGGAGCTCAGCTCCGCCATCAAGCGCACGCTGGAAGGCGCCTATGGCTACGTGCGCCTGCGCGGCGAGATCTCCGGCTTCCGCGGCGCCCACGGGTCCGGCCACTGCTACTTCGCGCTGAAGGACGATCGCGCCAAGATCGATGCCGTCATCTGGCGCACGACGGCGCAGGGGCTGCGCTTCAAGCCGGCGGAGGGGCTGGAGGTGATCGCCACCGGCCGTATCACCTCCTATCCGGGCAAATCGACCTACCAGATCGTCATCGACGCCCTGGAGCCGGCCGGCATCGGCGCGCTGATGGCGCTGCTGGAGGAGCGCAAGAAGAAGCTCGCTGCCGAAGGCCTGTTCGATGACGCGCGCAAGAAGCCGCGCCCGTTCCTGCCGCGCGTGATCGGCATCGTCACCTCGCCCACGGGTGCCGTCATCCGCGACATGCTGCATGGCTTCGACGAGCGCTTTCCTGCCCACGTCGTGGTGTGGCCGGTGCGCGTGCAGGGCGAGACCTGTGCCACCGAGGTCGCCGCCGCCATCCGCGGCTTCAACGCCCTGCCGGCCGGCGGACGCCTGCCGCGGCCCGACGTGCTGATCGTGGCGCGGGGCGGCGGCAGCCTGGAGGACCTCTGGGGGTTCAACGAGGAGATCGTCGTCCGCGCCGCCGCCGCCAGCGCCATCCCGATCATCTCCGCGGTCGGCCACGAGACCGACTGGACTCTGCTCGATCTCGTCGCCGACGCTCGCGCGCCCACCCCCACCAAGGCGGCGGAATGGGCGGTGCCCAAGTACTCCGAGCTGGTGGAGCAGACCGGCAAGCTCGCCTTGCGGCTCGGCGTTGCCGCGCGGCGAGCACTCGAGGGCATGCGCCGGCACCTCCACCTGACGGCACGAGGCCTGCCCCGCCGCGACTTTCTGCTCGAGATTCCACGACAGTCGCTGGACGGTGTCTCCCGGCGCCTCGGCCGCGCGCTGCTCGCCAACACCGGCGCACACGAGAAGCGCTTCGCGCGCTGCTCCTCGCGGCTCCAGCCGCGCCTGCTGGGATCCGGGCTCGACAAGATCCGGCATCGCTTCGAGGCGCTGGCGCGGCGCAGCGAGAGTGCGCTGGCGCGCCGGATTGCGCCGAGACGTGCGCGGCTCGAGCGCATCGCCGGCGCTCTGAGCCCGCAACCTATCGTCGCCCGCATGGCCCGCTGCCACGAGCGCACCGAGGCGCTGGCCGGCCGCGCACGGCGCTCGGTGCTTGCCCGCCTGGCCGACAACCGCCGGCACCTCGACGGTTGCGGCAAGCTGCTCTCCTCCCTCAGCTACCATGGCGTACTGCAGCGCGGGTATGCGCTGGTGCGCGATGGCGACGGCCGCACCCTGCGTTCCTCGTCCGAGGTGGTGGCGGGCCAGCTCATCGATATCGAGCTTGCCGACGGTCACGTCGGGGCGCAGGCCCTGACCGGCGGCGCCCGCGAGAGGGGCAAGCCGGAGCCATCATCCCCGCGGGCACCGTCGCGGCCCAAGCCCGGGCCGCAGGGGGGCGGTCAGGGCTCGCTGTTTTGAATGTCGCCCGCGCGCAACGGTCGGGTCCCCAGCGGCTGACGGCCATGCTGGCGTGTAGGGGTCGGCGTATGTATGCTGCGGCGTCACTTTGCACCCGTGGGCGCGCGAGGTCGTACGGGAATGAATCGATTCGAACGGCTGCTCGGCCTCAAGGGGGAAGCGAAGCTCCGCTTCCTCGATGGCGAGTTCCAGGTGCTTGCTCCGGGCGACTTCGTGCGCTGCGCCGTCACCGGAGAGCCGATCATGCTACCCGACCTGCGCTACTGGAGCGTGGAGCTGCAGGAGGCCTACGCCAGCGCCGAGGTGGCCTTCGAGCGTCACCGCACGGCCAAGGCGCGCAAGAAGTAGGCTGGATCGCTCCGCCGCGGGCGGGAGCGGGGCGTCCGCGAAACTGGCACCCCCGGGTGTCGGCGCGGGCATCCGTCGTCATTTATTTGACCGGCCGTTTTTGCTAATCTGCCCAAGGGCATCAGGGCAGGAGACAAGAATTGGATATTCGCGAGAGTTTGCCATCAGGCACGCTCCTCGATGGTAGCTATCGCATCATCCGCGTCGTCGGCTCGGGCGGCTTCGGCATTACCTACGAGGCCGAGGACGTCAACCTCGGCACCTCGGTTGCGGTAAAGGAATACTACCCCTTCGACTTCGGCGACCGAGAGCTGGCCAGCGTGCGCCCCAAGTCGCTCAGGCACCAGCAGGCATTCGACTGGGGCCGCTCCAATTTCCTTCGCGAAGCGCGCACCCTGGCCCGCTTCGAGCACATGAGCATCGTCCGCGTGCTGCGCGTGTTCGAGGCGAACTCGACGGCCTACATGGTCATGCGCTTCGAGCGCGGCCAGAGCCTGGAAGGCTGGCTCAAGGGCCTTGCCCGCCAGCCTACGCAGGAGGAGCTCGACCGGATCATCGCTCCGCTTCTCGACGCGCTCGAAATGCTGCACGCGGCCGACTTCCTGCATCGCGATATCGCCCCCGACAACATCATCGTGCGGCCGGACGGCACCCCCGTGCTCCTGGATTTCGGCGCGGCACGGCATGCCGTCGCCGAGGTCAGCAAGGTGCTGACCGGGATCGTCAAGGAGGGCTACTCGCCGCTGGAGCAGTACAGCTCGGACGGTCGCGGGCAGGGGCCGTGGACGGACATCTACGCGCTGGGCGGCACGTTCTACCGTGCGATTGCCGGGGAGGCACCGCATTCCGCCAGCCTGCGGTTCGACGACGATCACATGCCTTCCGCACTGGAGGTCGGCAAGGATCGCTTCCGCCCGTCTTTCCTGGCCGCCATCGATGCCAGCCTCAAAGTCCGCAGCGCGGAGCGGCTGCGCTCCATCCCCGAGCTGCGGCGGCGGCTTTTTGCGCCCGATGAGCGCCGCAGCGCCAGTCCCGTCGCCGCCCGGATCAGCCAGCACACGGTGACGGCCACGCGCAAGCTTTCGCAACTCACCCAGTCCGCCGATGATCTGAACCAGACGCAGCAGTGGCTGGTCGCGATCGGCGGGTTCGCGGTTGTCACTGCCGCCCTCATGTTCGCCGGGTACAAGTTCCTGGACTACCAGCCGCGCGCTACACGGCCAGCGGACGTGGTGCGCCCGGAGGCGCCGGACCCTGCCAAGGAGAGGCTGGAGCAGGAAGCGAGGAAGCGGCGGGAGGAGGAGCTGGCGCGGCAGAAGGCCGCCGCGGAGGCGGAGCAGCGGCAGCGGGAGGACGCACGCAAGCGGGCCGAGGAGCAGGAGCGCGAGAGGCAGCGCGCCCAGGCCGCGGAGGTGGAAAGGCGGCGCAAGGCCGCCCTGGAGGCGGAGCAGGCCGCCAAGCGCAAGGCGGCCGACGACGCCATGGCCCGGGTTGCAGAGGCCGCCTCCCATCTGGAGCGCGGCAAGGCGCTGGTGGCAAGCGGCGACCATGCGGGCGCCATCAGCGAGCTCGACCGGGCCATCCAGTTGAACCCGAAGCTCGGCGCGGCCTACTGGCAGCGCGGCATCGCCTATGCGAACAGGGGTGACCACGACCAGGCCATCAAGGACTACGACGAGGCCATCAGTGCCGATCCCCAGGCCGAGGCCTACTATGCACGGGCCCTTTCCCTGGCGGTGAAACGCGACTTCGAGCGCGCCATCGCCGACCTCGACAAGGCCATCGGCCTCAACCCGAAGATGGCGCCGGCTTATTGGCAGCGCGGCATCGTGCGGGCCAACAAGGGCGATCACGTCCAGGCCATTGCCGACTACGACGAGGCTATCCGCCTCGATCCGAACCTGGCCCGTGCCTACCTCTCGCGCGGCAACTCCTACGAGCTCCGCGACGACGTCGAGCGCGCGCGGGCCGACTACGACGAGGCCATCCGCAAGGACCCCCAGCTCTCCGAGGCCTACTATGCGCGCGGCTTCCTGTTCTCGGTGCGGGGCGAGCTCAACCGGGCCATCGCCGACTATGACGCGGCCCTGCGGATCAATCCGGAGCTGGCATCGGCCTACTGGCGGCGCGGCACGGCGCACTCGATGAAGACCGAGTACGACCTGGCCATCAAGGACTTCAACGATGCCATCCGGCTCACGCCGCAGCTCGCGGCAGCCTACTGGCAACGTGGCGTCGCCTACGCCAACAAGGGCGACGCGACGCGGGCGATGGCCGACTACAACGAGGCTATCCGCTTGGACCAGTGGTTCGCCCGCGTGTACCTGGACCGTGGCATTCTGTACGCGTCCAAGGGGGACCACACCAAGGCCATCGCCGACTACGACGAGGCCATCCGCCTCGACGCCGAGCTGGCCGGTGCGTACTACGCGCGCGGCAACTCCTACGCGAAGAAGGGCAACCGCACACGCGCGCTCGAGGACTATCGAAAGACGCTGCAGCTCGACCCGAACCACCAGGAAGCGCGGCGGGAGCTGCAGGGGACGAGAGCGAGGTAAGGGGGTCACCGGTCGTCCCAGGCCCCGTCGCCGCATCGTGTGGTGGCAAATATGTCCCAGTGCCGCGCTGGCGATCGTCCCTCGGCCTTCGATTCATTGCTCGGTAAGCCGAATCCGCATTGAATGACCAACAAGGTTTGGTGCACCGGCGCGCCGGCCTGCTCGCATGAGCAGGCGTAGCATTTGGGGGAAAAGCTACATGCAACGCGATCGTCTCCAGCCGTCCCAGGCTAGCAAGCGAAGAGCGCGCGCCCTGAAGACGTGGGTCGTCCATGCGGCGTTTGCGGTCGCTGCCAGCGGCGCTGCACAGGCGCAATGCGCGGTGGCCGGCCTGCAGACGGCTTCAACGGACCTTTCGACCAGTCAGGCCTTGGAGTTGATCCGCGACAGGCGCATGCAGGTGGCGGTGTCATGTCCAGCAGGGTCGATGCCGTCCGCCGCCGGTGGATGCGTGCCGGTGAGCCCGGCCGCAGCCAGCCAGCCGGCCGCCGCCCCTCAGGGAGCTCCGGCCCAGCGCAGGTCGACGCCTCGTCCAGCCGCACCTCGTGCCATGAGCGGCGGCGGCGGCGGTGGCTCGTACGGCGGCCTCAAGGATTACGGCGTCGAGGGACCCAGAGCGGTAACCTACGGGGTTTGGGCCGAAGGGTTCGCCGATCATGAGCGGCGGAACGATGTGCCCGAAACAGACGGGGCTACGACAGACCGCCAGGACATTCGCTCCACGACGGTCGGCGTCATGTCCGGCATTGATCACACCTACATGCGCTCCGGCCGCGAAGGTGTGATGATCGGTGCGCTGGGTGGCTACAGCCACACCAACATCGATTTCAGCGGCAACGCCACGCTTACGGCTCCGAAGAAGCAGGATATCGACGCGGGCATCGTCGGCCTCTACGGCTCCTACTTCTACGGGGGCATCGCCATGGATATCCTGGCCAAGGCCGACATTTTCGACCTGGATCAACGGACCGGCGGATGCGGAACCGCAAACGGCTCGACTGACGGCGCCAGCTATACACTCGCGGGCAACATTTACCATCGCCGCGACTACGGCAGCTACTGGATCGAGCCGACGGCCGGCATCCGCTACATCCACAGCGAATATGGCTCCGGGGCAACCGCGCTCGGCCTGGACGAGGGCAATGCTTTGAGGCTGCAGGCAGGCGTCCGGATTGGCAGGGACTGGGTCGGCACCGACGGGCGCCTTTGGGGCATATCCGTCCTTGGCGGGCTCTACAGCGACGTGGTCGTGGATGGGTTCGTCACAGCGGGGACTGTGACGGCAGAAAACGACGAGGGCAAAGTCCGCGCCCTTGGCCAGCTTCGGGCGAAGGTCACGTCACGGGATGGCGTCACCTTCTACGGTCAGGCCGAGCTCCGGGGTGGCGAGGACTACTTCGGCGTCGGCGGCAAGCTGGGCGTCCGCTACGAGTGGTAAGGCGCCCGCGGCCAAGCGGCCGCACACGAAGCAATATGGAAAAGCCCCGCCAGGTTGGCGGGGCTTTGTCGTTTGGGCCGAAGCCAAGCGACGAGCCGCAATGTCCGGATCCGGATAGGAACTGCTCGGGCACCATCTCCGCTTGGTTTCCCGCCGCGCGCAGACCTACAGCGGGCAGAATCGGCGGGTCACGCCATCTGCAGATGCTTGCGCATCTCGGCGAACATGGCGGGCTTGAGCTCCACGCCGATGCCCGGCGTATCGTGTGGACGCACGTAGCCATCGACGATCGGGATACTGTCCGCGAAGCCGCCGTAGGGCTGGAAAACGCCCGGATAGCTCTCCGAGCCGCCGAGCTGGAGGCCCGCCGCGATGTTGAGGGCAAGCTGGTGGCCGCCGTGCGGGATGAAGCGGCGGCGCGACCAGCCCATCGCCTTCCCCGCATCGAGGAAGCGCAGGTACTCGGTGAGCCCGTACGCGAGCGCCGGGTCGATCTGCACCCAGTCGCGGTCGGGGCGCAGGCCGCCGTAGCGCAGCAGGTTGCGCCCGTCGACCGCGGAGAACAGGTTCTCTCCGGTGGCCAAGGGCGCCGGGTAGTGCTCGGCCAGCACGGCGTTGAGCTGGTAGTCGAGCGGGTCGCCGGGCTCCTCGTACCAGAACAGGTCGTAGCCGCTCATGGCCTTGCCGTAGGCGAGGGCGGTGGCGAGGTCGAAGCGGCCGTTGGCATCCACGGCGACGTTGTTGCCGGTGCCGGCCACCTCGACCACGGCTTCGATGCGCTCGAGATCGGTGGCCAGGTCGGCGCCGCCGATCTTCATCTTCACCACCTTATAGCCTTGCGCCTGGTAGCCCCGCATCTCGGCGCGCAAGCCGTCCAGCTCCTTGCCAGGGTAGTAGTAGCCGCCGCCCGGATAGACCAGCACCGTCGCGTCGCTGCGGCCGGCGTTGTAGCGATCCGCCAGGAGGCGCCACAGCGGCTGTTCCGCGATCTTGGCGACCGCGTCCCACACGGCCATGTCGAGGGCTCCCGCCGCGTGCGCCCGGTCGCCGTGCCCGCCGGGCTTCTCGTTGGCCATGAAGGCCTTCCAGATCGCGAAGGGGTCGAGATTGCCGGCCTCGGCGTCGACGAGCGCCTCTGGCCTCGCCTCCAGGATGCGCGGGATGAAGCGATCGCGCAGGATGCCGCCTTGCGCGTAGCGCCCGTTGGAAGAGAAGCCGTACCCGACGACCGGCTTGCCCTCGCGCACCACGTCGGTCTCCACGGCCACCAGGCTGATGGTCATGGTCGTGAACGAGATGAAGGCGTTGCGGATATCCGACGCGATGGGCGCGCTGGCCTCGCGGATGCGGGTGATCTTCATGGACTTCGCCCGCTCACTCGGCCGCCATGCGCAAGGCCTCCGGCTTGGCCGCCAGCCGCTGGCGCACGAGCTCGATATGGCCGCGCAGATCGTAGAGCTGATTGGAGTAGTAGGCGGGCACGCGCAGCATCTTCACGTTGGAATCGATGCGGTCGAATTCCGTCTGCAGCGCGCCGCGGTCGAACCGCGTGGCGCCGCGGTCGATCTGGCGCTCCAGCCGCTTGAGCTGGCGGTACCAGTACACCAGGCGGCGGCGCACCATCCACACGTATACGGCCGGAATGGTTCGCGTCAGCGGCAGCACGATTGCCAGAATTCCGACCATGCCCAGCAGCGTGGCGGCGTGGTCGCTAATGAAGGCCGTATAGCTGAAGGGCACGTGCAGGCTGTAGGCGCGCGGTGCCACGTTCTTCAACACCACCGGCAATTCGCCAGATTTGTAGACGACACGCGCCTCCGTTGCGACTTCGTACTCGGGGTCGCTGGCGGACGGGAATTCGCCGGCCTTGTAGAACAGAACCGGATCGCCGTTCTTGTCGTAGCCCGGCTTGGGATTGTGCACGACGGCGTGGGTCAGCAGCGACACGAGGGCGGGCTGCATGTCCGGGCGCACGACCAGGGCCACACTTGTCGAGAGCAGCGTGATGTCGTCGCTGGGTATCAGCGGATCGAATTCGACGGCTCCCTGGCGCAGCACCACCTTGCTAATGGAGGGGAAGCGGTTCGAGTAGGCTTCCGCTTCCTCCTTGAAATCCATCAGGCGAATGTCGGGCACGCGCAGGAGCTTCTGCACCTTGTCGGTGTCGGCCGCGGCCACCATGATGGCGGCGTCGGCCGTACCCGAAACCAGGGCTGTCGCGCTGTCGTCGATGTCCTCGTCGATCAGGGTGGCGTTGTCGGTGACGCCGTTGGCGCGCAGGAGAAGGCGGGCGACGCCGCGGCCGCCGCTGTCGCGCGTGCCGAGCAGGATGCGTTTGCCCTTGAGGTCGCGCAGCGTGTGGATCGGCAGGTCCCCGCGCGTGAACACCCAGATCGGCTCGTGGAACAGGCGGCCCACCGAGCGGAGCTTGGAGTATTCGGCGTGGCGGCCCTTCATCTTCTCGCTGGCGAGCCGCCCCTGCAGGCTGCCGACGAGGCCGCCCTTGACGAAGCCAGCCGTGATGCCCGAGTCGTCGTCTGCCAGCGCCCGCAGCGTGATGCGGCCCTCGAGCGGCCGCAGCGTCGTCTTTCCTTCCTTGTCCTTGACGCGGGTCGTCCGCCGCACCTCGACCTGCACGCCGTACTTGCGCAACTCCTCCTTGTAGCGCAGGGCAAGGTCGTAATATTGCTGGGCCCCGGCAGCGATGACGATCTTGCCCTCGTAGTCGATGCGCTGCGAGTTGTGGAGAACTGCCAGCCCGCTGATACCCAGGCCTGCGGCAAGCACGGTCACCGCACTGGCCTTGGCGACATTCTGATCCATGGCTCCCCTCCAGCGACCCTTATGGGTCTGCAGCCCCGGCGCGCGCACACATAGCAGAGTGCCGCCACCCATGTCGCCACGCCCTGATGGCGCCGTAGTGGCAATGCCTGCGTCGCCGGCTTCCCCCTGCGCGCGAAAGTTGCAACCTCAGGCGCGTGGCATGGCCTGGGCGAGGCCGGGAATATGCTCTGCGCCTTCGCCGACCTCGAACTTGGCCCCGGCAAAGTCCGCCCCGATCGCCTCCGCCACCCCGCCGAGATGGGCGGCCAGAAAAGCCTCGGCGATGGCATAGAAAGAAATACGATTCTCGGGCTCGGCAAAGCCGTGCCCCTCTTCAGGATAGAGGATGTAGGTCACCGGCAGCCCCTTGGCCCGCATGGCGGCGATGATCTGGTCCGACTCGGCCTGCTTGACGCGCGGATCGTTGGCGCCCTGCCCGATCAGCAGCGGCTTGGCGATGGCCCCCGCGCTGTGGAGAGGCGAGCGCTCGCGCAGGAGCGCGCGGCCCGACTCGGTGCGCGGGTCGCCCACCCGCCGGGCCAGGTTCTCGAAGAACGCCGCCCAGTACGGCGGAATGGTCGCCAGCAGGGTTTCCAGGTTGGAGGGGCCGACAATGTCGACGCCGCAGCAGAACGCGTCGGGGGTGAAGGCGAGGCCCGCCAGCGTCGCATAGCCCCCGTAGGAGCCGCCCATGATGGCGATGCGTGCCGGGTCGGCGATGCCCTCGCGCACCGCCCAGGCGGCGGCGTCGAGCAGGTCGTCGTGCATCTTGCGGCCCCACTGCAGGTCGCCAGCGTTGATGAACGCTTTGCCGAACCCGGTCGAGCCGCGGAAATTGACCGAGAGCACCGCCCAGCCGCGATTGGCCAGCCACTGGTGCTGCGGGTCGAACCCGTACTCGTCGCGCGCCCACGGCCCGCCGTGCACCAGAAGCACCATCGGCAGGGGGCTTTTCGGCCTGGGACGCGCATCCGCGGGCACGGTCAGGTAGCACACCAGCTCCAGGCCGTCGCGCGCGCGGATGGTCTCGCCGCGCATAGGAAGGAGCCTGTGCGACTTGAGCTCGGGCAGGGTCTGGAACAGCTCGGCAATGCGGCCGCTGCCCCGGTCGTAGATGTGGTACGTCGCGGGTGCGTCGGCGGCCTCGGCGACGACGATCCACTTGCTGTCGTCGAGCGTCCGGTCGGCAATCTCGACTTGGCCCGGCAGCGCGCCCTGCAGCCGCTTCAGGTCGGAGGCGATGCGTTCGTCGAGGGGGATCCAGTCGAGCGCCAGGTGGTGCGCACCCGCCGCTTCGACCACGCGCGTGCGCGGATTGGCCAGGACGCGGCTGATGTCGGCTTTTGGATGCTCGGCGAGCAGCCGATCCGCGCCGGACTGCCAGTCGTGCGCGACGAGCGCGGCCTTGTCGCGGCCGATCGAAGAGATCCAGTAGAGCGTGGCGCCGTCCTGCGTGAAACCGATGGGGTGCGTGCTGAGATCGTCCTCGTGCTCGATGACCATGACCTGCTCGAGATCATCGCCGGCGATGCGATAGACGAGCTGGCCGCCCTCCGCCTCGCGCGCCTTGAGAGCGAGCCGCGGCTGCAGCCGGCGGTCCAGCACGATGCCGGCAAGCTGCTTGCGATTGGCGTAGAGCAGCTCGCGTTCGCCGGTCTCCAGGCACACGCGATAGATGTCGTGCCAGGCCTTGTCGCGATCGTTGAGGCCCACCGCGATCACGCCGGGCTCATCCAGGCTGAAGCCCTGGATGCGCGCGTTGACGCCGGCAATGGGTGTGAGATCGCGCGCTGCCCCGCCCCCGACCGCCACCGCGTAGATGTGCCAGTCCTCCGTGCCTCCCTCGTCCTGCATATAGAGCAGATGGCGGCTGTCCTTGGCCCAGGCGTGAAACCGGATGCCGCGCTTGCGGTCGCTGGTTACGCAGCGCGCTGCCGCCGGATCGGCGGCGGGGGCCAGGAAGATGTTGAGCACGTCGTCCTTCGGGGCGAGCCAGGACAGCCAGCTCCCATCCGGCGAGATTTGCGCCTGCGCCCGCGTCGGATTGCCGAAGAGTCGCTTCCGTGGGATGAGCGGTTCCGTCATGCTCGCTTCCTGTTTCTTTTCGCGCCGACGACGGGCCATGGCGGCCGCTGGCGGCGACGACCCTGAAAGGCCATGCTGGCGATGCGGCGGCTATTCCTGCCCGTGCTTGTGGCCGCCATCATGGCGGCAGCCCGCGCGGGTGCTTTCGACCTGCAGGGTCACCGCGGCGCCCGCGGCCTCGCGCCGGAGAATACGCTGGTCGCCTTTGCGAGGGCACTGGAGATCGGGGTCACGACGCTGGAGACCGACCTCGC
>DATFCC010000452.1:0-7037 GCA_035253505.1 Hyphomicrobiaceae bacterium | reverse complement strand
TCGCCGGCGACGGCGCCAGGCCGCCGCGCGGAACCAATTGCAAGGTCCGCGTCTTTAGCTCCATGCGCGCCTCTTCAGGAGGGGAACCATGGACAGATCGAGCCGCGTGTATCTCAGCATCGCTATGGCCGCCCTGACGATCGGTTGCATCATGGCCGGGGCAAGCTTCGCGCAGCCGGACACGGCGACCGATCCGGCGGCACCCGTGGCCGCCGGCTTGGCGCCGAGGCCCGAGGAGGCGGCAGCCGCTCCCTGGGTCAGCAAATCGCGCGACCTGGAAAGCGTGCTGGGGCGCGAGGTTCATACTTCGATCGAGGAGGGGGGCGGCCGCATCGTCGATCTTCTCGCCGACCGCGACGGGCGCATCGAGGCCGCGGTCATCGAGTTCGGCGGCTTTCTCGGCATCGGCACGCGAAAGATCGCCGTCGAATGGTCGGCCTTGAGCTTCACCGGCGAGGGCAAGAACGCCAAAGTCATGCTCGACATGACGCGCAACCAGCTTCGCCGGGCGCCCGAGTACAAGCCCGGCGAACCGGCGATCGTTCGCAAAGCCGACCGATAGCGCGCGGGCCGTGAGCTGGCTTTACGCGACAAGTGCTTGTTCCAGACTTCGGCAATGAGATGCGAAGCGGGGCACGGGAGGCCGCGGCTTGCGCGATTCCGATGAGGAGACCGGCCTAGAGCTGACGCCCGCGCCGTCGCGAGCAAGCCAGCGTGGGCTCGACTGGTTCACGTTCTTCGTCGCCAACCTGCAGACGGGCTTCGGCCCGTTCCTCGCCGTCTATCTCACCACCCAGAAGTGGACGCAGGTCGACATCGGCCTGGTGCTGTCGATCGGGGCGATTGCCGGCCTGCTGTGCCAGATGCCGGGCGGTTGGGCGGTGGACGCGGCCCGCTCCAAGCGTCGCATCGCCATCGCGGCCGTGGGATGCATCGGGCTCGCCGCTCTGCTCATCGCCCTGTTTCCCGTGTTCGCCATGATCGTCATGGCAAAGCTTCTGCATGTCGGCGGAAGCTCGGTGGTGGGGCCGGCCATAGCCGCCATCACGCTGGGACTGGTCGGTCATGCCGCCCTCAGCCAGCGCCTCAGCCGCAACGCCCGCTTCGCCGCCATCGGCAACGGCCTTGCTGCCGGCCTGATGGGAGCCTGCGGCCATTTCGTCTCGGCGCAGGCCGTCTTCCTCGTCACGGCGGCGCTGGTGATCCCGACGCTGCTGGCGATCTCGCGCATTCCCGAGGAGGAGATCGATCCGGTGCGCGCGGACGGCGGCATCGCCGCCAAGGATGGAGCAGGCGCGAGCGGTGCCCTGAGCATAGCGCGGTTCCTGAGGACACCGGTTCTGCTCGTTTTTGCGGCATGCATCATGCTCTTCCACGTGGCCAACGCGGCCATGTTGCCGCTGGTCGGCAGCGACATGACGACGCGCAGCGGAGAGTGGGCGACGGCCTTCGTGGCCGCCTGCATCGTCGGCCCGCAGCTCGTCGTTGCCCTGATCTCGACGCGCGTCGGCAAGCTCGCGCTGCGCTGGGGCCGGCGGCCGGTGCTTCTGCTCGGTTTCTCTGTGCTGCCGCTGCGCGGCGCGCTGCTCGCCAGCACCAACGACCCCACCATGATCGTTGCCGTGCAGATGCTGGACGGCCTGTCGGGCGCCGTCTTCGGCATCGTCGTGCCGCTGATCCTGGCGGACATCTCGCGCGGCACGGGGCGCTTCAACTTTGCGCAGGGTCTGGCCGGCAGTGCGGTCGGCATCGGGGCAGCGTTGAGCACGACCGCGGCCGGCTACCTTGCCGATCACTTCGGCATGGTCACGGCGTTCTGGGGACTCACGGCGACCGGCGTTGCGGGATTGTTCCTGGTGCTGGCGGCGATGCCCGAGACCAAGCCGAAGACGGAGCCGCTGCGACGCTCGTGATCATCACTGCGCCGCCATGCAAGGATCTTGAAGCGGAGGCGCAACAATTCCGCATAGCAAATCAGTGTCCCACGCGGAAACCCGGCCGACGCCACCGCGTTGCCTCCGGCGTGCGTGCTCACATCGCGCTGCGGCCCGTCCACGTCTACGGGGAGACTCCTGGCCATGCAAAACCTCTCCGCCTTTGCGGAACGGCCGCTCGCCTTTTTCGCGCGCTATGTGCGGAGCCGGGCGGCTGCGCACGCGATCATCCTCGCCTCGGTCGCCGCAGCCGTCGTGTGCTCGGTCGGCACGCAATACGGCATCAAGCTGCTGGTCGATGCGCTGTCGCTGGGCCCCTCACAGCTTGCGGGCATCTGGCTGGCGTTCGGGGTTCTGGTTGCGCTGGTGGCGGCGGACAATCTGCTGTGGCGGCTGGCGAGCTGGATCGGGCACCACACCTTCGTCGGCGTGACCGGCGACGTGCGCCGCGACCTCTTCCGCCACTTGACCGGGCATGCTCCCGGCTATTTCGCGAGCCGCTCACCGGGCACACTGACCAGCCGCATAACGGCCACCTCGAATGCCCTCTTCACCGTCGAGAACATGCTGGTGTGGAACGTGCTGCCGCCATGCATCGCCACCGTATCCGCCATCATCCTGGTCGGGCTCGTGGACTGGACGATGGCAGCCAGCGTGGCCTGTGTCGGCGCGGTCGTGGTGGTGGTGATGATCGCCTGTGCCGCCGCCGGCAAGCCGCTGCACTATGCGTTCGCGAACCGGGCCGCCGCCGTCGACGGTGAAATGACCGATGTCGTGGGCAATATGACGGTCGTGCGTGCGTTCGGCGGCCTGACCAGGGAGCATCGCCGCTTCGATGAGACGGTCGAGAGCGAGATGGCCGCGCGCCGCCGCAGTCTTTTCTACCTCGAGCGTCTACGCATCATGCATGCCCTGGTGGTCGTTCTCCTCACCATCGGCTTGCTGGCATGGGCGATCATGCTCTGGCAGAAGGGCGCAGCCACCACGGGCGACGTGTTGCTGGTGTGCACGCTGGGAATGGCCGTGCTGCACGCGACCCGCGACCTGGCGGTCGCCCTGGTGGACGTGACCCAGCACATGGCCCGGTTCTCCGAGGCGCTATCCACGCTGCTCGTGCCGCATCAGCTCTGTGACGAGCCCAACGCCGCGCCGCTCGCACAGCGGGGCGCCAGCGTCACCTTCAGCCGCGTCGCCTTCGCCTATCCCGATTGCCCTCCGATCTTCGACGATCTGACGTTCCACGTCGGCACCGGACAGCGGGTGGGCCTGGTGGGGGCGTCCGGCGGCGGCAAGTCCACCATCTTCGCGCTCGTGCAGCGCTTCTACGACATCCAGGCGGGGCGCATCCTGATCAACGGCCAGGATATCACGCAGGTCACGCAACAGAGCCTGCGCGAGGCGATCGCGGTGGTTCCGCAGGACATCTCGCTGTTCCACCGCTCGCTGATCGAGAACATCCGCTACGCACGCCCCGAGGCGACCGATGCGGAGGTGTGGGAGGCGGCGACCCTCGCGCGCTGCCGCGAGTTCATCGAGAAGCTGCCCGAAGGGCTCGACACGCTCGTCGGCGACCGCGGCTTCCGCCTGTCGGGCGGCCAGCGCCAGCGCGTGGCCATCGCGCGCGCGTTCCTCAAGAACGCGCCCCTGCTGCTGCTCGACGAGGCGACATCAGCCCTCGACGTCGACTCGGAGGAGCTGATCCGCGAAGCGCTGGGCCGGCTCATGCGCGGGCGCACGGTGATCGCCATCGCCCACCGCCTGTCGACGGTGCGCAACTTCGACCGCATCCTGGTGCTGGAGAAAGGGCGGCTCGTCCAGGATGGCGCACCTGAGACGCTGCTGAGGCGCGACGGGATCTATCGCAAGCTGATCAAATCGGAGGTGAAACGGCTGGTCAGCACGCCTTCGAAGGCGGCCTGATCGAGACGGGGCACGGGAGCGCCGCGGGACGCAGCCCGCGGGCGCCCCGCGACGCGATGCACCATCTGCGACGTGGAACTCCAGTCACGGTCGAGGTGTTCTTCCCCTCGATCACGCGAGCCGAGGCCGGGGCCATGCCCTCTAGTGTCAACGTCGCAAGGAACCGGAGTCAAATGCGCATCGCCCAGATTGCACCCCTGATGGAGAGCATTCCTCCGCGCCTCTATGGCGGATCGGAAAGGATCGTCTCGTGGCTGACGGAGGAGCTCGTGGCGCAGGGTCACGATGTGACGCTGTTCGCCAGCGGGCAGTCGATCACCGCCGCCAGGCTGATCGCATGCTGCAACCAGCCGCTGCGCATGAACCCGTCGGTGCGCGACATCATACCCTACTACATGATCATGCTGGACAAAGTGCAGAGCATGGCGGCGGAGTTCGACATCCTGCACTTCCACATCGACCAGTTCCATTTCCCGATCTTCAACGAGCAGGCGCAGCGGACCGTGACCACGTTGCATGGCCGGCAGGACCTGCCCGACTTGAAGCACCTGTATGCCGGCTTCCCCGAGATGCCGCTCGTGTCGATTTCCAATTCGCAGCGCACCCCCGTTCCGGGCGCGAACTTCGTCGAGACGGTCTACCACGGGCTTCCACCCGACCTCCTGGCGCCGACGCTGAAGCCGGCCGGAGGCTATCTGGCCTTCATCGGCCGCATATCGCCGGAGAAGGGCATAGACCGCGCCATCGCCATTGCCCGTCAGGTGGGCCTGCCGCTGCGCATCGCGGCCAAGGTCGACCGGGTGGACGAGGCGTACTTCCGCACCGAGATCGCGCCGCTGCTGCAGGGACCGGGCGTCGAGTTCATCGGCGAGATCGACGACCGGCACAAGAGCGAGTTCCTGGGCCAGGCCTGCGCGCTGCTGTTTCCCATCGCCTGGCCCGAGCCGTTCGGCCTCGCCATGATCGAGGCCATGGCCTGCGGCACTCCGGTGCTGGCCTTCAGGAACGGCGCGGTGGCCGAGGTCGTCGATGAGGGCATCACCGGCTACATCGTCGACAGCATGGACGAGGCGGCGCGCGCGCTGGCCCGCGTGCTGGCGCTCGATCGCGCCCGCGTGCGCAGGCGCTTCGAGGAGCGGTTCTCGGTCAGCCGGATGGCGCGGGACTACGTCGCCATCTACGAGCGCCAGGTGGGAGAGCTTGCGAGCGTTGCCGCCAAGCCGCAGGCGGCAGCCATCCCGTTGCGCAAGGCCAACGGTGGCGGAGCCATTCACTGAGGCCGTTGCGAGCGGGCTGAACCTCCCCTCCAACACCAAGGCGATCCCCGGCACTTGCCTGCAGTTCCAACCCGGAAGGCAATCGCTGCAGCGCGGCGTTCGTCATTCGAGCTGGGAAAGCGGCCGCGCCACGTCCTCGAGCGACCTGCGCTCGGCCGCCACGCCCCAGCGGCCGGCAATGATCGCCGCCGCGACCATGAGCCCCGCCCCCAGCAGGTAGCCGGCGAACACGCTGAGACGCGAGCCGGTGTCGATCAGCAGGCCGAACAGCCAGGGTGAGAGGACACCGCCGACACCGGTCCCGACCGCATAGAAGACGGCAATGGAAAGGGCGCGGATTTCGAGCGGAAAGGTCTCGGCTGCGGTCAGATAGGCGGCGCTCGCGGCGGCCGAGGCGAAGAAGAAGATCGCCATCCAGGCGATCGTCTGCGTCTCGGCAGTCAGCCAGCCGATGGCGAAGAGCCAGCCGCTCACCGCCAGCAGCACGCCCGATGCGGCATAGGTGAACGCCAGCATGGGCCGGCGCCCGACCGTATCGAAGAACCGGCCGAGCAGGATCGGTCCCAGCACGTTGCCCGCAGCGAAGGGAAGAATGTACCAGCCCACGTGATCGGCGCGGATGTTGTAGAAATCGGTCAGCACCAGGGCGTAGGTGAAGAAAATCGCATTGTAGAAGAAGGCCTGCGCGGTCATCAGGCTCAGCGCGACGAGCGTGCGCTGGCGCTGGCGCAGCAGCGTGGCCACCACCTCCGCCAGCGGCGTGTGGCTGCGTGCAAGCAGGCGGATGCGAGCGAACGGCCCGGCGGGCAGGGCATGGCCCTGGCTGCGGAAGCTGGCCTCGATGCCCTCCACGATCGCTTCGGCCTCGCCGGCGCGGCCATGCGTGATGAGCCACCGCGGGCTTTCCGGTATCCACAGCCGCATGAAGAAGATGATGACACTGATGGCGGCGCCGCCGAAGAACGCGACCCGCCATCCGGTGTCGGGGCCGAGCAGCGCCGGATCGAGAAGCACGATGGAGGCAACGGCGCCCGCCGCGGCGCCCACCCAGAAGCTGCCGTTGATGACGAGGTCCGTCCAGCCGCGCACGCGGCTGGGAATCAGCTCCTGGATGGTGGAGTTGATGGCGGTGTACTCGCCGCCGATGCCTGCGCCGGTGAGAAAGCGGAACAGCACGAAGCTCCACAGATTCCATGAGAACGCGGTCGCCGCGGTGGCAAGGAGATACACGGCAAGCGTGATGAAGAAGAGCTTCTTGCGGCCGAGGCGATCCGTCAGCCAGCCGAAGAAGATCGCACCCGCCACCGCACCGGCGAGATAGGCGCTGCTGGCGATGCCGACGTCCGTGTTGGAGAACTGCAGGGTTGGGCTCGCCTTCAGCGCGCCGGATACCGCGCCTGCCAGCGTGACCTCGAGCCCATCCAGGATCCACGTAATGCCGAGGGCGACGACCACCAGCGTATGGAACCTGCCCCAGGGGAGGCGGTCGAGCCGCGCCGGGATGTCGGTCTCCACCACCGCGGGCGATGATCGGCTATCGATGGCAGCGGATGACATGGCCAAGCGGAACGCGCACCGGACGGCCGCGGTTCCGGCCGGCCTCTCGCCTGGCAGCGTGCTGAAGGAAAATGGCTAGGCGAGGGTGCGCCCCTCGCGCCGGTCCTGCTCGACGAGATCAGGCTCGCGCTCTGCCGGGGCGCCGAGTCCGCCGCCACCGGGCGTCTTGACGAGCAGACGCTCGCCCGGCTGTACGAGTTGCGTGCCCTTGCCGCGCATCGTGGGCCCGTCCTTGATGGCGACCATGCCGGCGGCTCCCGCCGCGCCGCCGCTGCGCCCGCGCGGCGGGTTCTCGATGCGGTCGAAGGCGGCGAGCAGCTCGAACGGCTCGCCGATGCCGCTCTCGATC
>DATFCC010000451.1:0-4040 GCA_035253505.1 Hyphomicrobiaceae bacterium | reverse complement strand
TGGTACAGCGTGTTGTCACGCCAGTGGCTCGACGCCGTCGGCATGTCGCCGGAGCGCATGCAGGCCGAGCGCAACAGCATCGGCCTCTACGTGCTTGCGTTTGTCGCCTTGCTGGTGATGGCCCTGATGATGGCCGGAATTCTCGTCCACCTCGGACAGGGCGGATTGCCCGTCTCGCTGCGCACCGGATTGATCTCGGCCGCGTTCCTCTGGCTCGGGTTCGTGATCCCCACCATGGTCGTCAACTACGCCTTCCACGGCGCCCGCCAGACATTGACGCTGATCGACGGCGGCCACTGGCTGGGAGTCCTGCTGATCCAGGGCGCCATCATGGGCTGGTTCGGCGTGCGGTAATCCGCGACCACCGCACCGGTGGCTTCGCTTGGCCTGCGGTGCTATGCGAGCCGCAAGCGAGCCCGCCCCACCTGCTCGGAGCGGGCGATGCATGGCGCATTGGAGCGTTCGGCGTGACGATCGATCACGAGAGGATCATGGCCATCGAGCGGGCCGCGGTGGCGGCGTGGCCCGCATCGGAGACGGCCGACATCGGCGGCTGGCTCTGGCGCTGCTCGGGCGGCGGCTCGCAGCGTGCCAACTCGGTCTCCCCCCTCGCATTCGCCGGCCCGGACGCGGAGGCGGCCATCGCCATGGCGGAGGCCCGCTATCGCGCACGCGGCCAACCGCCGATGTTCCAGGTGTGCGACGTCAGCGAGCCGGCCGACCTCGACGCGCGACTGCAGCGGCGCGGGTACCGGCTGCAGGAGCCCTGCACGACGCTTGCCAAGCCCATTGCTCCCGCGACTGCCGCGGCGATCGGCAGCGACATCGAGATTAAGGTCACGCCCACCGAGGCCTGGCTGTCGGTGTACGTCGCCGGCATCACGCCGAGCCGGAGGGCGTTCGCGCCCGCCATCCTGGCCCGCGTTCCGGCGCCTCGTGCCTTCCTGCTGCTGCGCCATGCGGGCGAACCCGCGGCCACGGCGCTCGGCGTCGTGGCCAACGGTGTCGTCATCGCCGAATGCGTGATGACACGCGCCGATCTGCGGCGCAGCGGCGGGGCGAGCCGCGTCATGGACGCGCTCGAGACCTGGGGCGCGCAACAAGGAGCGACCACCGCTGCGCTCCAGGCCGTGACTGCCAACGCGCCCGCGCAGGCGCTGTACGCCAAGCTCGCCTACATCCGGGCCGGCGGCTATCATTACCGGGTGCTCGACGCCTGAGGTGACAAGATGCCGACCGCCGCCAATCCCAACCTGACGTCCGTCGACTGGTCGCGGATCCCGGCACCCGTCGACGACGGCGGCGCTCGTCACCTGCAAGGGAGCAAAATGCCCGACGTGGCCCTGCCGGGCACGGACGGGCAGAGCGTATCGCTGGCGAGACTGCCGGGGCGGATCGTGGTGTTCGCCTATCCGCGCACGGGCGAGCCGGGCAAGGCCTCGCTGGTGGATGACTGGGACATGATCCCGGGCGCGCGCGGCTGCACGCCGCAGTCCTGTGCGTTCCGCGACCTTCACAAGGTGCTGATCGAGGCCGGCGCGGCACGCGTGTTCGGCCTCTCGACGCAGGATACGGCCTACCAGCAGGAAGCCGCCCAGCGCCTGCACCTGCCCTTCCCGCTGCTCTCGGATGCCGCCCTCGCACTGACGCGCGCCCTGCGGCTCCCGACCATGGAGGTCGCCGGCCTGACGCTCATGAAGCGCCTTGCCCTGGTCATCGACGGCGGCGTCATCACCAAGGTCTTCTACCCGGTGTTTCCGCCCGACAAGAACGCCGCCGAGGTGCATGCCTGGCTCACCCATAACCGGCGATGAGCGCAGCCTCGCACCGATCCACCGATGACGACGGCGCGAGCCACCTGAAGCGCGGGCGGCGCCTGCCCGATATTCCGCTGCCGACGACCGGCGGGCGCACCATCAGCTTCGCCCGGCTCGCGGGGCGGGCGGTCGTCTACTGCTACCCATGGACCGGCGCCCCGGGCGTGCCCAATCCGCCAGCGTGGGACGACATTCCCGGCGCGCACGGCTCCACGCCCCAGACCGAGGGCTTCCGCGACCTGCATGCCGGCTTCCTGCAGCTCGGCGCGGCAGTATTCGGGCTGTCCACCCAATCCACCGGCTACCAGAAGGAGATGGTGGAGCGCCTGCGCGTGCCCTTCGAGATCGTCAGCGACGAGCGCTTCCTCCTGCAGGCAGCGCTGGCGCTTCCCACCTTCGAGACGGGCGGCGTGCGCTACCTGAGGCGCCTGACGCTCGGCATCCGCGACGGACGCATCGAGCGGGTGTACTATCCCATCGACGCGCCAGCCGCCCACGCGCGGGAAGTGTGCGCCTGGCTCGGCATGATCGATCGCACGCACTGACGCGCGCGCCCTCAGGCGCGGGCGCGCCCGGGGAGAGAAACCGCGATGTCCCCCAAGGTTGAGTTCCATTTCGATTTCGGCAGCCCCAACGCCTATATTGCCCACAAGCTGATCCCGGGCATTGAGCAGCGCACGGGAGCAACTTTCGTGTATGTGCCGGTGCTGCTCGGCGGCGTATTCAAGCTCACCGGCAACCAGGCGCCGATGGTTCAGTTCAAGGGCATCAAGAACAAGCTCGAATACCAGCGCCTCGAGATGGTTCGCTTCCTGAGGAAGCACGGGCTGTCCGCCTTCAGGATGAACCCGCACTTTCCCGTAAACACCGTGCAGATCATGCGCGGAGCGGCCGCGGCCGAGATGGACGGCGGGCTCGCGCTCTACGTCGATGCCGTGTTCCGCCACATGTGGGAGGAGGGCCGCAAGATGGACGATCCGGCCGTCATCGGCGCCGCGCTGGACGAGGCCGGCATCGACGGCAGCCGCGTACTCGCCCGTATCCAGGACCAGGACGTCAAGGACCGCCTGCTCAAGAATACGGAAGGCTCCGTTGCGCGCGGCACGTTCGGTTCACCCACGTTCTACGTGAACGAGGAGATCTTCTTCGGCAAGGACCGGCTGCGCGACGTCGAGGAGGAGATCAAGGCAATCAAGGGAGCGGCCGGCACCGCACGCGTGTGATGCGGCGGTGAGGAAGACACTCACATTCGCCGACCGTGGCGAGGCCGGCCGCCAACTGGCGGAGACGCTCGGGCGCCTTGCCCTACAGGCACCGATGGTGTTCGGTCTGCCGCGCGGCGGCGTCGCCGTTGCGGCGGAAATCGCCAAGGCGCTCGGGGCGCCGCTCGATATCGTCCTCGTCCGCAAGATCGGGGCGCCCGACCAGCCCGAGCTGGCCGTTGGCGCCGTGGCCGACGGAGACGATCCCGAGATCGTGCTCAATGATGATATCGTCCGTGCGCTGGGGCTCGACGCCGCCTACATCGCCGGTGCGGCCAAGCGCGAGCTCGCCCTGATCGCGCGCCGCCGCCGTGCGTGGGCAAGCCTGCGACCGGAGATTTCCGCCGCCGGCCGGACGGCCATCGTCGTCGACGACGGCGTGGCGACCGGCATGACCATGCAGGCCGCATTGCGCCACCTGAAGCGCTCCGCCCCGGCACGTCTCGTTGCAGCCGTGCCGGTTGCCTCCCGCGAAGCCGTGCGCATGCTCGAGCGCGAGGCCGACCGCGTCGTCTGCCTCGCGGCGCCACGTCGCTTCGGCTCGGTCGGCGCCTTTTACGGCAGCTTTCTTCAGGTGACTGACGAGGAGGTGGCAGGCTTACTGCGTGCGTCGCGCGCACAGCCCTCATGAGCCTGCCTCATGCTCGCAACACGGAGCGGGCCTGTTGTTACATCAAGATCGCGTGAGCAGCCTTTCCGCCGATAGGCTGCCGCTCCACGTGTCCGCTGGGAAAGCCTCGCGGCTGCCCGCAAGAACGAAAAAATGCAGGAGAACGATCATGAAGACGTTGCTTTCCGCACTCGTAGGACTTGGCCTGCTTGCCGGTGCGGCTGCCCCGGCGGCGGCTGCAGAAGGTTGCACGGTGAAATGGACGGACGGCTCGTGGAGCCGCCCCGTGTGGACCTGCCCGGACGAGGCGAGGTAAACCGCTCCCAGCTTCGTTAGCCGGCCGGGGCCGAT
>DATFCC010000450.1:0-2735 GCA_035253505.1 Hyphomicrobiaceae bacterium | reverse complement strand
GAGGGCGTTGATGAGCTGGCCCGCGTCCGTGAGCTGGCCGCCGAGCACGATCGGCACGAACACCACCAGGTTCTTGACGCACTGGTGCGGCCGCAGACTGAGCGCCAGCTCGCGCAGCAGGAATGGCAGCGCCCCCCACCGGCTGCGCACCACCGTCAGTTCCGGCGCGTCCTCCGCCGCATCGCCCTCCGGCCGATGCTGCACGATCTCCGTTCCGTCCCCGGCGATGAAATCGAAGCCGTCTGGGAAATGCTGGGCGAGCTCCGCGGCCGCCTCATCGATGCCCCCGTAAGTGCCCGTATCCACCGTGATGGCTTCCGCGATCAGCGGATGGCGCGCGGCGATCTCATGCAACAGGGGTGCGCGCCGGGGCACAGCGAGGTAGATCGGGCGGCCTTGAGCGGCTGCCTCGTCGGCGATGGCCACGATCTGCGGGTCCATCGGCAGGGATACGCTCGCAGGGACATGCGCCTCGACTAGCCGGCGCTCCAGGAAGGCGCGTCCCGCCAGGGCCCAGCCGGCGGCCCGTGCGACGTTCAGAAGCGAGCCCTTCACATATGCGCAAAGCGCCGTCAGCAGGAGGCTGGCGCCCCACACGGCAGCAGCAGAGTCGATGACGAGGGGCACCGCGCGATTCGTGCGGGGCCACCCCTCCTGCCGCGGCTGGTCCGGCTCGCGTCGCTGCTGCATCGTCTGGAGACCTCAACCGATTGTGCGCGCAACTATACCAGCCGGTGATTCGAGCGTATTGGCGGCAGCCGGTTTTCACCGCAAATGAGCGGCGCGGTGGCGCGTGCCGGTCACATCGGCGGCGCCGGACGCGAGCAGCGCAAGCAGGACGACGGCGCCTGCAAAAAGCGTCGATTGAAAAATGTTCAGCGGCGTGCCGGCCAGCAGATTGGCCGCGGATACGAACGTGCTCATGAGCACATAGCTGATGCCGGCCAACGCCAGCCGGAAGCGGTTGTCGAGGCAAGCCGCGGCCAGCACGGCGAATGCCGGCAGCGCCACACCGTAGTGATGCTCCCACGCGATCGGGGAGGCCATCGTGCAGGCGACGGCCATCAGGCAGAGGTCGAGCACCGGCTGGCGGCGTTGCCAGCGCAGCGGAACGACGAGCGCGAACAGCAGCAGCAAGAGCGAGCTTGCCACCGTGAGGGCCCAGATCCACGCGGTGAATGGCGGGAACTGGCCGGCCGGCAGATCGAGGTTCACGTAGGCCTGCGGATCGAAGATGCTCATGACACGGTTGAGCAGGCCATTGACGGACTGGTTCGGGTAGTAGGCCTCGCCATGCTGCGAGAGGAACGACAGGACGCGGATGTAGTCGAGGTGGTTGGCCAGTCCGTAGAGGGCCACCGAGGCCGCCAGCCCGACCAGGATGGTTGCCGTGCAAGCGCTCGCAAACCGCATCTCGCGCCGCAGGATCGCCCAGGCGAGAAACAGGCCGTAGTGGGGCTTGATCAAGCTGATGACGCCGATGAGGAGCCCGCTGGGCACCTTCCATCCGGTCGCCCAGGCAAGGAGGCCCAGCGCGAAGAGCGCGTTGATCCAAACCTGGATCTGACCCAGCGTGAACGCCTTGACGACGGGATAGAAGGTGAGTGTGAGGCAGGCAACCAGAAGGCTCCGCCACGCCCGCCACGGCCGCCAATCGACGTCAGGCCTGAAGGCGGCAAGACTGACCTCGAGCAGAGCGGCGGTCGCCGCCGCCGTCAGGGCGATGAAAAGCCAGCCCGCGATCGTGTTGATCGCCGGCCACGGCCCTTCGTAGCCGTCGGTGACCTGCACGCGCGCCGGGTCCAATGCCAGCATCGCCGACAGCGCGAACAGCGCGGACGGCGGATACTGAAAGCGGTAGTGATCCGTGAAGAACACCTTGCTGTAGAGAGGCGTGCCCGGCAGTTCGGCAACGTGATCGAGGGCAACCTGCATTGCCCCCCAGGAGTCGTCGCCGCCCTCCCCCTTCAGGACGTCGACCGTGTGCTTGAGACCGGTGGTCTTGTGCGGCTCCGGCGATGCCGTCCAGATGACGGCGTTGAGCGCGAGCGCGTTGAGGAGAAAGAAAGCGAGCAACGCCAATGTCAGCTTGCGCGAAGTCAGCACCATCGAGCGCAAGGTGGCACGTACGGGCGCCAGGGTCAGGTTCGCGCGGGTTGCGAGCAGGCTCATGGCGTGGTCGCGCCGGCGAGGGGGACAGGCGCGCGCGCTTCGCACTGGCGCAACTCGCGCAGGAGCAGGACCAGCATCGCCATGCCACCCGCCAAGGTCGCCGACACGAGCGTGCGCGCCACGATCTCGCCAATCGGGTTCGCACCCAGCGGCAGCGACACGATGGGCAGCGAGGTGAGCACCAGCGCACTCCACAACAGCCTTCGGCCCGTGACGTCGGCCGGCCAGGGCAGCAAGCCGCCGAGATAGAGCCCGAATGGGAGGATCAGCAGGGCATAGTAGTGCGACCAGGAGATGGGGCTCAGCGCCAGCGCCAGCACCAGTACGAGCGCGAACTCCAACAAGTCGGCCGCGCGGTTCGTGCCGTAGCGACCCGCCGGAGGTGCCGCGCCACCGCCGCGCAGGATGACCCATGCGGCGTAGCCGATGATGGCGAGGAAGACGGTCTGGCGCGCCAGCCTGTAGACCAGCGGCACTTCCATCGGGTCCCAATTCCACAGTCGCGACGTGCCCATGAGCAAACGCACGGCGAAACCGTCGATCGACTGCACGTTGAAGGCGGG
>DATFCC010000449.1:0-5196 GCA_035253505.1 Hyphomicrobiaceae bacterium | reverse complement strand
CCGCGCTCTCGAGATCATTGCCGCGCGCGCGCATGTAGTCGACCAGCGCCGCCGCGTCCTTCACATCGGGGGGCGCGGGCGGACGGCCGCTAGCGGTGCGCGCTGAGGCAGGCAGGGCCAGTGCGCTGAACACCTCCGCCGTCGGCAGCGGGACGCGCGGATTGATGAGCACGGCGGCAAGCACCGGAGGCCTCAGCGCTTCGTCCAGCGGATCGACGATATCGCCGATCCCGTGCATGACGGCGGGCACGCCGGCGAGACACACCGCCACGTCCGCTCCGAGCCTGCGCGCCAGTGCGCCCCAATCGATCGATGCGCTGCGTTCCTTGTTGGCATGCCGCAGCGCCCTCAGCAATGCCGCCGCGTCGGCCGAGCCGCCACCGAGCCCGGCCGCCACCGGCAGGTTCTTCTCGAGTGCGACCGCACCGAGGCGCACCTCCGGATACCCCTCGTGGACGAGCCGAAGGGTGGTCTCGAGGAGGTTTTCGCCCTCTATGGCGCCGGCGAACGGGCCGGATGCCGAAACCTTCGGCCCGGTGCCAAGGTCCAGCGTGATGCGATCGCCGATGTCCGCGAAGGTCACCAGGCTTTCGATGTCGTGATAGCCGTCGGCGCGCCGCCCGAGCACGTTGAGGGTCAGGTTGATCTTGGCCCGGGCCAGTTCGTGGAAGTGCATGGGAAGGGGCTCGTCCGGCGGCAGCCGATGCGAGGAACCCGCTGCCGCCGCGTACGGATGCTGCCCGTCGCTACTGGAACGGGAAGTTCTTCACCTCGGTGCTCTTCTTGCCGCGGTCGGCGCGCTTGTGCGAGTCGACCGGGCGCTTCGTCTGCCGGACCGAGGTTGCTACGGGCAGGCCCTTCGCCAGCTTCTTCCTGATCTTCTCCGCATCCTCGGGCTCGGGCTTGAGCGTCAAGGCCTGATCCCATTGGAAGCGCGCTTCACGCTCGCGCTTCACGCGCCAGTAGGCATCGCCCAGGTGGTCATTGAGCACCGGATCCTCCGGCCTCAGCTCCACGGCGCGCTCCAGATGGCGCACGGCCTCCTTGAAGTTGCCGAGGCGATAGTGGGCCCAGCCGAGGCTGTCCACGATGTAGCCGTCGTCGGGTTTCTGGCGCACGGCCTTCTCGATCAGCGCCAACCCCTGCTTGAGATTGCGGTTCTGGTCGATCCAGGAATAGCCGAGATAGTTGAGCACCATCGGCTGGTCGGCGCTGAGCTGGAGCGCTTTCTGCAGGTCGGCCTCCGCCGGCGACCATTTCTTCAGGCGCTCGTAGGAGGTGCCGCGCGAATAGAAATAGGTCCAGTGCTTCTGCTCGGGCTTGTCGATGAGGGCGATGGCGCGCGTGTAGTAGTCCACCGCCTCTCCGAACCGTTTCTGCCCGCGCATGATGTTGCCGAGGGCGTCGAGCGGCTGCAGCTCCTTGGGATGTTCGCGCGCGAGTTCGTCGAGCAGGCTCTTCGCCTCCTCGATGCGCTCCAGTTGCGTGAGATTGAGCGCCTTGCGGATGTCGATGCTCATCTGCAGCGGCGTGCCGCGCGGGATCTTATCGTAGGTGGCGATGGCATCCTCGTAGCGCTTGGTCGTCTCATAGGCGTTGGCGAGTGCCGCCAGCGGAAACGTGGCATCGGGCATCAGGTAGAGCGCGAACTGCAGGTAGAGCGCGCCGACGCCCACGCCGCCTTCGCCGGTCAAGGCCTCGCCGAGGCCGTAGAAGGCTTCCGCCATGCCCTCCGTCGGCGTTCTGACGAGCAGCTCGGGCCGCCCGCCCGCCTCGATCTGCTCTTGCAGCGCCCGTGCCATCGGATGCCCGTCGTTCTTGGTGCGCTCGGCGTGCGCCTTGAGCACGTTCAGCGCTTGGCGGGAGTCGCCGGCACTGGCGGCCGAGCGCGCGTAGGCCAGCGCGACACGCAGCGTGCGCTGGTCGTTCTTCGACATGCGCTCATAGGCGCTGCGGGCTTCGACGCGGCGTCCGGCCTGGTCGGCCAGCAGCGCGCGGTGGAAGCGCAGGTAGTATTGCGCCCATTCCGGCTGCTTGGGCGATTCCAGGAGGGCCAGGGCGTCGGTGGTCCGGTTCTGCGCCTGGTAGATCCAGGCTCTCGCTAGCGTGCTCGTCAGCTCGCCGATCGGATTGGCCGAGGCGGACTTGAAGTGCTCCTCGGCCTCCTCGTAGCGCTGCGCCTTGAAGTCGACGAGGCCCATAAAGGCGTGCGCCATGCGGCGCGGCGGCTGCAGTGCGGAGAGCGTGCGCGCGAGCTGCTCGCTGCGCGGCCAGTTGCCCTCCATCAGCTCCATCATGAAGGACTGCTCGACCAGCACCTCGTTGTCGGGATCGCGGACGAGAGCGTTGCGGTAGTGGCTGGCGGCCGCCTCGGTATCGTGCTGGCCGCGTGCCACGCGGCCGGCCAGGTAGCTGCCGAGAAGCGAGTGGGCGGGCTCGGCCTTGCCTGTTTTGTCCTCTGCTCCCTTGGCGGCGGTCGCCTCGACGGATGCCGCGAGCAGCACCGCAGCCGCAGTCAGGCACCCGACCAGGATGCTCGTGAGCACAGGATAGCGAGTGCGCATGTCACCTCGTGCCTGGAGCTGATGCCACTTCCTGATTCTCACTGTGCGCAACGCTTAGCAGGAAAGGCGGTTGCGTGCGACGGCAAAGATCGGAGTTGCCGGGGTTTGTACTTGCGTGTTGCGACGCGGCGCGCAGCAAGGCATCCGAATCGGGCAAACGAAGGACGAGGCTGCAAAAACTATCTGCCGAGGCGAGGCGGCCTGGGGATAATGCGCCTCGACACGCCCCCTTTCAGGGTCGGGCAAACGCCTCCCTCAGCGCGGCAGCTCCGCGTTCCACCAGCCGCCGGGAGTCCGAGACGATGCGCCCCATGGTAAGGAAGCCGTGAATCTGGCCGGCGAAGGGCTCGTAGGCCACCGCCACTCCGGCCGCGCGCAGCGCCTTGGCATAGGCTTCGCCCTCGTCGCAGAGTGGATCGAAGGCGGCCGTGACGATCAATGCCGGCGGCAATCCCTTCAGGCTCGCTGCCCGCAAGGGAGAGGCGCGCCAATCGGCCTTGTCGGCATCGTTGCGCATGTAATGAGCAATAAACCAGTCCATGGCTGCGCGGGTCAGCGGCAACTGCTGGGCGTGCCGTTCCGCCGATGGCCAGTCCATGCGCATGTCGGTAGCCGGATAGACGAGGAACTGGAGCCCCAGACGCGGCCCGCCGCGGTCGCGGGCATCGATGGCCACCACGGCGGCGAGATTGCCGCCCGCGCTGTCGCCGCCGACCGCCAGGCGTGCGCTGTCGATGCCGAGCCTGGCGGCATTTCCCGCGATCCACTGCGTGGCGGCGATCGCGTCCTCCGCGGCGGCGGGGAACTTGTGCTCGGGCGCCAGCCGGTAGTCGACCGACACCACCACGCACGGGGTCGCGTTGGCGAGGGCGCGGCATGCCTGGTCATGGCTGTCGAGGTCGCCGATCACCCAACCGCCCCCGTGGAAGTAGATGAGAGCGGGGTGAGTGCCGCCCTTGGCGAGGCCGTTCCCCCGATAGAGCCTGAGGGGGATCTGTCCCCCAGGTCCGGGCGCTGCCAGCGCGACCACCTCGGCGACGTCCTCCGGCTCGGGCTGCAGCACGGCCCGCGAGGCCGCATAAGCGACGCGCGCCTCGGACGGCGACAGGGTTTCGAACGGTGGCCGGCCCGAAGCGATGATCAGATCGACGACCTTCTGCGCGTCCGGATGCAGCTTTTCCTGGGCCATGTCTTCTCTCCCTCCTGTCAACTCGCCCCGTCGGGAGCCCAAGCCTACATGCCCGAATAGTTGGGACCGCCGCCGCCTTCGGGCACGACCCAGGTGATGTTCTGGTTAGGATCCTTGATATCGCACGTTTTGCAGTGGACGCAGTTCTGCGCGTTTATGACATAGCGCGGCCCCCCGGGCTCCTCCAGCCATTCGTAGACGCCTGCCGGGCAATAGCGGTTCGACGGCCCCGCATAGACGTCATGCTCGGAGCGCTTCTGCAGGTCCAGATCGCCGACCTTGAGATGGGCCGGCTGATCCTCCTCGTGGTTGGTGGCCGAGAACGACAGGTTGGTGAGCCGGTCGAAGGTCAGGACGTTGTCCGGCTTGGGGTAGGCGATGGGCTTGTCCGAACGGGCGGGGTCGAGCGATTGATGGTCGGCTTTGCCGTGCTTCAGCGTGAAGCCGAGGCCGATGCCGGGCAGCGCGGTGTTGAGCCACATGTCGAGCCCGGAGGCGGCGGTGCCGAGCACGGTGCCGAGCCTGGCCAGCATCGGCTTGGCATTGCGCACGCGGCGCAGGTCGCGCGCGATCGGCCCCGTCATCACGTTGTTCTCGTAGGCACCCAGGCGGTCGTGCGCCCGCCCTTCGCCGATGGCGGCGTAGATGGCCTCGGCTGCGGCGATGCCCGACAGGATGGCGTTGTGCGACCCCTTGATGCGGGGCACGTTCATGAACCCTGCCGCGCAGCCCACGAGCACCCCGCCCGGGAATGCCAGCCTCGGTATCGACTGCCAGCCGCCCTCGGTGAGGGCACGGGCACCGTAGGCGATGCGGCGGCCGCCCTCGAAGGTGTCGCGGATCGCGGGATGCGTCTTGAAGCGCTGGAACTCGCCGTAGGGCGACAGGTAGGGGTTGGCATAGTTGAGATGTACGACAAAGCCCACCGACACCAGGTTGGCGCCATAGTGGTAGAGAAATGAGCCGCCTCCCGTGCGATCGGCGAGGGGCCAGCCCAGCGTGTGCTGCACCAGCCCCCGCCTGTGGGCGTCGGGCCGCACTTCCCACAGCTCCTTGAGCCCGATGCCGTACTTCTGCGGCTGGCGGCCCTCGTCGAGGCGGAATCTCGCGATGAGCTGCTTGGCGAGGGAGCCGCGCGCGCCTTCCGCGATGATCGTGTACTTGCCCCGCAGCTCCATGCCGCGCGTGAAACGATCCGTCGGCTGTCCATCCTTGCCGATGCCCATGTCGCCCGTCGCCACGCCGGTTACGGCCCCCTGGCCGTCGTAGAGTGCCTCGGCAGCGGCAAAGCCCGGATACACCTCCACACCCATCCCTGCCGCCTGCTCGCCGAGCCAGCGGCACAGGTCGCCGAGGCTGACGATGTAGTTGCCGTGATTGCTCATCAGCGGCGGCATGATGAAGTTGGGGATGCGCAGCACGCCCGACGGACCCAGATAGTAG
>DATFCC010000448.1:0-3479 GCA_035253505.1 Hyphomicrobiaceae bacterium | reverse complement strand
GACCAGGCCGGCCCGGCTCGGCGCGATGCGCCCGGCCGTGGCGGACCTCCCGGCGGCACGGGCCGGCGGGCCGTGCCGCGGCACCAGGCTGTCCTCGTGGTGCCCCCTGTCGTCGTCGAGGCCTGCGGAGGAGCAGGTGTCCTCCTCACGACTGGAGCTGACGTAATCCGAGGCATGCAGGCTGGGCAGCCTGGAGTCCTGCCCGAGCACGCGCGCGCCCGCCGCATAGGCCTCCGCCAGGCGGTGATGATCGGGGTCGGGATGTTCCCGAAGGGGCCCATGGGCCAGGTCCGGCCTCGCTTCCTCCATCGCGTCCATGCGCTCGGCGATGCGGGCAAGGGCGTCCTCGATCGATCGCACGATGACCGCGCTGTCGGCCTCGCTCTGTCGTCTTTCGGCGACGTAGTCCTGCACGAGCGACTCGAGCGCGCTGATGCGCGCCTCACCAGCACTCGGTGCAGGAAGCATGGCGGCAACGCGCGTTGCCGCACGCTCGGCGGCGGCATCGACGAGGGCCGACACGGTCTCCTCGCTCGGGCCAGATGCAGGTGGCGCCTGCCGCTGATCCTCGAACGCTCTTGCCAGCTCGCCGAGCTTGGCATCCATCGCATCGAGGCGGTCGAGCTGACGGGCAATGGCGGCGACCCTCCCCGCAAGGTCGCCGACGTGCGCTTCGATGAGCTGCAGGGCATCGCGATCGGTCGCCCGCGCCGTGTCGCTCAGCAAGGTGTCGAGGCGCTGCTCGAGCTGCTCGAGCCGACCGTCCAGCGCGGCGAGCCCTCTGGCGGGGCCTGCCTCATGGAGGCCGCGCTGCAGCAACGCCGTGATGTCGGCGAGGCGCGCGTCGAGCCATTCGGGGTCGCGAGCCGCCTCTCCGCTTGCCGCGCCCGCCGGCGCAAAGACGGGGGGAGGACCCGGCTCGGCGTTGCGGTCAGGCGCGGCGTATTCCGAGCCGGCCGACTCATAGGCCTGCATCAGAGCCTCCGCCTGCTCCCGGTCCCAGACGTCGTCGGCGTCCCGTTCGGCGGCCCAGATGCTGGCAGGCCTGGCTTCCGCTTCTCCAAGGGCGGAAACCCGCGCCGCCAGACCACCGATGCCCTGCTCGATGCGGCGCAACGCCGCCACATGCTGCTCCGGCAACCCATCGCGCAGATCGCGCATCATGCGGCAGAACTGGGTGAGGCGGTCCTGGAGGTCGGCCACGGCTGCGCGCTTGCCGGCGGCGTCGTGCTCGGGACTGTCGTGCTCGGCGGCGGACATGGCGCGTCTCTGGCGGTCTCGTGCAACCGCGGTGGCTGGACACCCCGCTCGCTCCGCGTCCAGCGGTCCCTGGCTGGTCGGAGCCGGAGGCTCCGGTTCGCGCCGGCGAAAAGCGTGCGTGGCTCGGAAACGCGACACCAGAAGGCAGGCTTCCAAGGTGGTGATCCGCCGTAAAGTTTCGGTTAAGTCAGCAACTTGCGCCGTTTCGCGCTAGGATGAGTGTGGGCGTGCGGGCAACGGTGAGGGGCGATTCGCGTTGAGGCTGCAGGGCGAGCGCCGGTGCGCACCGGCTGACCGGGAGACACCATGATCGAACAGGTTGATCATTTGCTGTCGGTGCCGACCCGGGGTCCGGGCTTCACCGACATCACGGGCGAGGTGGCGGCCTGGCTCGCGTCGATAGATGCCCGCAGTGGCCTGCTCACCCTGTTCATCAGGCACACGTCGGCCTCCCTGACCATCCAGGAGAATGCCGATCCGGACGTGCTGCGGGACCTTCTCGAGGCACTCGACAGGCTGGCGCCGCGGACCGCCCGCTACCATCACAGCATCGAGGGGCCGGACGACATGCCGGGCCACATCAGGACGATGCTCACATCGGTGAGCCTGAACGTGCCGGTCATGGCTGGCAAAACCGCGCTCGGCACCTGGCAGGCGATCTATCTGATCGAGCACCGCGACGAGCCGCACACGCGCGAGGTCGTGCTCCACTACGCCGGCACGCGCGGGCGCCACAGCCCGGCCTGACACGGGCGGCAGGGGAGCGTTTACCAGTCGACTGCCTTTCCGCGCCGGCCGTCGCCGAGCTGTCGAACCCGACAGGTGCCGCCCTGTAGCGGAGGCCTCACGCTGCATCAGCCGGTCTTGATGGGAGCGAAAAGATGGCTGTGCAATCCAGCGCTGGCGCGACGATGATGGCACCGGGTGCCGATGAACCCCTTTCAAGCCGACGCAGGTACGATCGCCGCAAGGTGATGGCGAACGCCTTCGTGCACCACGGTGACCGCTTCCAGCATGTCCGCGTCATGAACTATTCCCATGGCGGCCTCATGCTCGATGGGACCTTCGGACTGATGCCGGGCGATGCCATCGAGGTGGAGCTGGTCTCCGGGCTGCGCATTGCAGCCAGGGTGGTGTGGTCGCTGGGCGGGCGCACGGGCGTCGCCTTCCCGGTGTCGCTTTCGCCGGCCCATCCGGTGATGGTCGAACTCGGGCACCGCGAGCGGTCTCGCGCCTGAAGGGGCCGGCCTCAAGCCGGGCCGGGATTGGGCTGTTGCTGCGCACGCCCTGCTGCGCCGGCATCCGGGGCCCTCTCAGCCTGCGGGGGGCCGGAACGCCGCATGCGCCGGAACAGCTTGTCGCGGCCGAGATCGATGCGATGGCGGCATTTGCCGCGCAGGTCGTTGCTGTGGCCACCGAAACCCACGTGCAGGACCTGCTTGCCGCGCATCTCCTGGACGAACTCGACGGCGGGCACGAAATCGCTGTCCTCGGAGACGATGAGGGCGATGTCGTAGACGTCGAAGGTGGCGTCGCCGATCAGGTCGGTGGCGATGTGCGTGTCGAGCATCTTTTCCGGCGCGATCGGTATTCCGCCAGCGGTGAAGTTGCAGGAGCCGAGCTGGTCCTCGCGCGGCGTGCGCCGGAAGATCGGCACCATCGTGTAGCCGAGCTCCTGGTGGATGGTGCGGGTGAGCTCGATCTTGTAGGCCTCATTCTCCTCGCGCCAGCGCTCCACCGTCTCCTTGCGCAGCCGGATCGGCAGGGGAAGCCGGTCCGGAGATGTCTGCTCGAGCCTCAACATGGTCTCCAGCAGCTTGAAATAGTCCTCCTGAAACAGCGTCCCGTAGACGTTGGTGCCCCGGTAGATGAGGGGCTGCGGCGCCTTACGCACGCTCTGCAGCCATGCGTTGGCCTCCTGCATCAGGACCTGGGGCAGCATGGCCCAGTCGACGTCATGGGCGAGCGGCCGGTCGCGGCCGTGCACCGCCTGGGTCCAGGTGCGGATGAAGTTGGAATGATCGATGTAGATCTTGACCTGCTGGAAGTGCCCGCTGCGCAGCTTGCGCACGCGCGCCTTCAGCTCGTCGGCCGCCGTCGAAGCCTTGCGCGCGAAGGCATCGATCTCGCTGATCTCGCGCAGCTTGCGCGTGGCGGCGGCAGAGGCGAGGAACAGGTGCGCCACCTCGTCGGGCCTGGCCCGGCGGCGCAAGACCGCT
>DATFCC010000447.1:0-5154 GCA_035253505.1 Hyphomicrobiaceae bacterium | reverse complement strand
GGCGGGATCGGGTAATGAATCAGGGATCCGATCCCGGCCCCGGCAAGCGCCTCGACCAGCCCGGCGCGGCGCGGGGTGCGCACGACGTAAAGATGCCATACCGGCTCCGCCCATTGCGGTGCGCGCGGCAGGCCAAGCCCGGAAATGCCGGCCAGCTTGTCGTGATAGCGCGCCGCGACCTTGCGGCGGCGCTCGTTCCACTCGTCGAGCTTGCCGAGCTTCACCCGCAGGAAAGCGGCCTGCAGTTCGTCGAGCCGCGAATTGTAGCCCCGCTCGATGTTCACATATTTCACCTTGCTGCCGTAGTTGCGCAGCACGCGCAGCCGGTCGGCGAGCTTGGCGTCGTCGGTGGTGACTGCCCCGCCGTCGCCCGCCGCGCCGATGTTCTTGGTCGGGAAGAAGCTGTGCGCGCCGGCGTCGCCCAGCGCGCCGGTCCGCCGGCCGCGCACCTTGGCGCCCTGTGCCTGCGCCACGTCCTCGATCACCTTGAGGCCATGCTTACGCGCAATCGCCGAGATCGCGTCCATGTCGGCCGGCTCGCCGTAGAGATGGACCGGCATGATCGCCCTGGTGCGCGAGGTGATGGCCGCGGCGATGCGCTCGGGATCGATGTTGGGGCCGTCCGGTGTCGGCTCGACCGGCACCACCTTGGCGCCCATCGCGGTCACGGCGAGCCAGGTCGCGATATAGGTGTTGGACGGGACGATCACCTCGTCGCCCGCACCGATATCCCAGGCGCGCAGCGTGAGCTCGAGCGCCTCCAGGCCGTTGCCCAGCCCGATGCAATGACGCGTCCCGCAGTATGCGGCGTATTCCTGCTCGAACGCCTCGACCTCCTTGCCGAGCACGAACCAGCCCGATTCCATGACGCGCGTATAGGCCGCGTCGAGCTCGGGCTTCAGCTCGGCATAGGCGGACTTCAGATCGAGGAACGGGATCATCGAGTCGGGAACCCTTTGCGGAAGGCTTCGTAGTCGCGCAGGTATTCGGCTTCGTCGAACAGGGTCGAGGCGACGACCATGATCGCAGCTTCGGGCGAAAAGTCGGTCAGCTCGTGCCAGATCCAGGGCGCCATGTAGAGCGCCTTGGCCGGATCGTCGAGCGTCACCGTCTCCTTCACGGTGCCGTCGTCGAGATGAACCCGGCAGGCCCCGTGCATGGCGACGAACAGCAGTTGCGATTCGCGATGGGCGTGCCGGCCGCGCCATTGGCCGGGGGCGATGCTGTGCAGCCAGAAAAGGCGCTTGGGCTCGAAATCGAGGCCCTTGCCGAGCTCCAGGAAATTGACCTTGCCACGCGCATCGGCCGCGCCGGGCACGGAGATCCAGTGGCAGTCGGGGACTTTCAGGGTGTTGGTCATGCGGCGATGGGTGTCCGTAGCTTGCGGACCTGCATGTACACCACTCCGCTCAGCGCCACCAAGCCACCGACGATCTGGTAGGCGTTGGGCACAAATCCGTACGCCATCGACCACAGGACAGCGAAAAATGGCACCAGGTTGACCCACAGCGAGGCGATCGCCACCCCCAGCCGGGCCGCGCCAACGTTCCAGAAATAGCCGCCCATGCCGCTCGCCAGCACGGCGGTGACGATCAGCTGGGTCCACACCCAGCTGTCGCCGACGCCGAACGGCTGCTTCGACCAGCCGAGCGCGATCAGCGCCGCGGCGACCAAGATCAGCCAACCCAGCGCCGACAACGAGGCGACGTAGGCGCGATGGAGCTGGCTCGCGCGGTCGAACCAGGCCTGGGCCTTGATGCTGTAGAGCGTCCACAGCCCGTTGCTCAGCAGCACGATGATCTCGCCGCCGCGGAAGGTCGCGTCGCGGCCGAACAAGCTGCCCGAGGCGAGGATCAGCCCGCCGATCAAGGTGAGCGAAAGCGCGGTGCCGAAGCCCGGGTCGAACGCCTGGCGAGTCACCAGCCACACGGTCGCGGCGGAGACCAGCGGGCCCGCGACGCCGACCAACGCGGCGGTGATCGGGTTGCTGAGATAGATTCCCAAGGCATAGACAGCGAAGAAGCCGCCCATCATGAAGCCGAGTGCAGCGAAGCGGCCGAACGACAGGTCGATGCCCAGGGCGCGGCGGCCCTCGACCAGCCACAACAGCACGGCGAGCGCTGCCGTTGCCGCGGTCGTGCGCAGCGCCGCCATCGGCATCAGGTCGAAATGGCCCAGCATCACCTTGGTGACGGGCACGTTGGCGCCCCAGCTCGCACCGACGAACAGCATGGCCGCGAACGCGCCCGCCAGGTGGCGGCCGTCGCTCACCACCCTCCCCCGTCTTCGGGGGAGGTGTCGCGGTAATCGGCGTATGACGCCGCCACCTCCCCCGAAGACGGGGGAGGGCATGGCCTGCGTATGCTCATTCCTATTTCCGCCGGACCGCCTCGTAGCCGACTCGGCAGTCACCGTAGACGTCGGGCTTCTCGGTCGAGACGCGCGCCTCGATCACGCCGGGCTGGGCGAGGCAGAGGTCGAGGATGGCGTCGACCAGCGTCTCCTGCAGATTGAAGTGCCGGCTGCGGGCGAGCGTCACGATGCCGTCATGCACGACATCGTAGTTCAGCACGTTGCCGATGCGATCGTTGTGCGCCTTCTCGGCCGGCGCCAGCTCGAGGTCGACATTGACCACGACGGTCTGCGGCCCCTCCTTCTCGAAATCGTGGATGCCGATCGAGACCTGGAGGCGGAAGTCCCGCAGGAAGATGCGCCGGCTCACTTGTTCTTTTCCTTGAAGAAGGCGACGTCGCGCGGGCGGCCCGTCAGGTGCTCGCCGCTGTCGACGATCAGGGTATCGCCGCTGACCGAGGGTGTCGCCACGATGTAGCGCAGCGCCCGCACGAGATCATCGGGGCTGACGCCGACCGCCAGCGGATTGGCGACGTGCTGCTCGACGAACCGCGCCGACGTCTGGTGCAGGCCCTGCATCGTGAGGCCGGGCGCGATGCCCATCACCCGGACACGCGGCGCCAGGGCCTGGGCCAGCAGGTGGGTGAGACCGTGCAGGCCGATCTTCGACACCGTGTAGGTCAGGAAGTCGGGATTGAGGTTGAAGAGCTTCTGGTCCTCGAGATTGACGATCAGGCCGACCTCGCCCTTGGGTAGCTGCCGCGCCAGTGCCTGCGAGATCAGCAGCGGCGCTC
The DNA here is from genome assembly GCA_035253505.1 of Hyphomicrobiaceae bacterium. Classification (GTDB taxonomy): domain Bacteria; phylum Pseudomonadota; class Alphaproteobacteria; order Rhizobiales; family Hyphomicrobiaceae; genus AWTP1-13. The sequence continues at coordinate 2,008 of DATFCC010000447.1, read as the reverse complement.
GGGCATTGATCGCCATGTGCTTGTCGAACGCCGCCGCCGTCGCGGTCGGCGCGCGGTCGAGCTCGAAGATCGAGGCGTTGTTGACGGCGCAAACAAGCCGCACGCCGGGTGCCGTGCAGCGGCCGACCAGCGCTTCGGCTTGCTTGGCCGAGGCGAGGTCGGCCTTCACGGCCTTGGCCTTGCCGCCCTTTGCCTGGATGTCGGCCACGGTCTGCTTCGCGCCCTCGGCCGAGAGGTGGTAGTGCACGAAAACGAAGAAGCCGTCCTCGGCCAGCGCCATTGCCAGCGCCCGGCCGATCCGCACGCCCGCGCCGGTGACCAGCGCCCCTTTCAATTTGCTCGCTCCTGCATGGCGGTCTAGTAGCATGCGCCCATGAGTTCGTCCCCGTTCGAAACGGTCGATTGCGTGGTGATCGGCGCCGGTGTGGTCGGCCTCGCGGTCGCCCGCGCGCTTGCCCTTGCCGGCCGTGAGGTCATCGTCGTCGAGGCCACTGAGGGTATCGGCACGGAAACCAGCTCGCGCAATTCCGAGGTCATCCACGCGGGGATCTACTATCCCAAAGGCAGCCTGATGGCCGAGACCTGCGTCGCCGGCCGGCGCATGCTCTACGCCTACTGCGCCGAGCACGGCGTGCCGCATCGCAATTGCGGCAAGCTGATCGTCGCCACCAATGCGCAGGAAGCCGAGCTGCTGCAATCGATCAACGGCCGCGCCGAGGCCAACGGCGTCGAGGGCATGCGCTTCCTCACCGCCGCCGAGGCAATGACCCTGGAGCCCAACCTGCAGTGCACCGCGGCGCTGCTGTCGCCCGCCACCGGCATCGTCGACAGCCACAGCTACATGCTGGCGCTGCAGGGCGATGCCGAAGGCAACGGCGCGATGCTCGCCTTCTTCAGCCCGGTCGAGCGCGGCCGCGCGACCGACGGCGGCATCGAGCTCGAGGTCGGCGGCGCCGAGCCGATGAAGCTCCGCGCCCGGCTGGTGGTGAACTCGGCCGGCCTGCATGCGCCAACGCTCGCTGCGAAGATCGCGGGCATGCCGGCGGACAAGATCCCGACCGCCTACTACGCCAAGGGCAACTACTTCACCTTGAGCGGCCGCTCGCCGTTCTCGCGGCTGATCTATCCCGTGCCAGTGCCCGGCGGGCTCGGCGTGCACATCACCGTCGATCTCGGCGGGCAGGCCAAGTTCGGACCCGATGTCGAGTGGATCCCGGACATCGACTACTCGGTCGACCCGCACCGCGCCGACAAGTTCTACGCCGCTGTGCGCAAGTACTGGCCGGCGCTGAAGGACGGCGCCCTGCAGCCGGGCTATGCCGGCATCCGGCCCAAGATCGTGCCGCAGGGCGCGCCGGCGCAGGATTTCACCATCCAGGGGCCGGCCCAGCACGGTGTCACAGGATTGATCAATCTCTTCGGCATAGAGTCGCCGGGCCTCACCGCCTCGCTGGCGCTCGCCGAGAAAGTGCGGGCGCTGAGCGGCAACGCTTGATCGAAGGAGGATCACATGGCCGTAAAGATCGTTCGCACCGCATCCGCCCATTGGACCGGCGGCCTGCGCGACGGCAAGGGCGCGATCTCGCTCGAGTCGGGCGCCATGAAGGACTACCCCTACGGCTTCGCGGCCCGCTTCGAGGGCCAGAAGGGCACCAATCCCGAGGAGCTGCTGGGCGCCTCGCATGCCGGCTGCTTCACCATGGCCCTGTCGCTGATCCTGGGCGAGGCCAAGCTGACGGCGACCGAGATGAGCACCACTGCCAAGGTCACGCTCGAGCAGGTCGAGGGCGGCTTCGCCATCACCAGTTCGCACCTCACGCTCCGCGCCAAGATCCCCGGCACCGACCAGAAGACTTTCGAGGAGCTGGCCAACAAGGCCAAGGCCGGCTGCCCGATCTCCAAGGCCCTGAACGCCGAGATCACGCTCGACGCGAAACTGGAGGCCTAGCCTTCAGATTGAGCCCTCCTCCCTGCGCGAAGCGCGGGGAGGTGGCCGCGTCTTACGCGG
>DATFCC010000446.1:0-10689 GCA_035253505.1 Hyphomicrobiaceae bacterium | reverse complement strand
GGATCGCGATCCCGGCCTGCGCATGCTGGCGCACGCCTGGCTGGTGACGGCGCTCAACCCCAAGAGCCTCACATTCTTCGTGGCGTTCCTGCCCCAGTTCATCGACCCGCACGCCGATTTCTGGAGCCAGATGCTGATTTTCGAGACGACCTTCGTGGTGCTCGCCTTCGCCAATGCCATCGGCTACGGCCTGATCGCCTCGCGGGCGCGCCGGCTCGTCGGCAGCGCGCGCACGGTCGGCATTTTCAACCGCGTCGGCGGAAGCCTGCTCATCGGCGCAGGCATCGCAGCGGCTGCCATGCGCGGATCGCAATAGACGGACACAGCAGCCAAGGGAGCCGAGAGACCCACCCATGGACTTCGATCTCAGCGACGAGCAGCGCCAGCTCAAGGACAGCATCGATCGCCTGCTCGCCGACACCTACGGCGAGCTCACCAAGCGTGCCGCCTACATGAAGGAGCCCAACGGCTACAGCGCCGCGCTGTGGAAACAGTACGCCGACCTCGGCCTGCTGGCGGTCCCCTTTGCCGAGGAGCATGGCGGCCTCGGCCAGGGGCTGACCGAGACCATGATCATCGCCGAGGCGTTCGGGCGGGCACTGGCCATCGAGCCTTACCTCGCCACGGTGGTCCTCGCCGGGGGCGCGCTGCGTCACGCCGGCAACGATAATCTCCTCAAGGAGCTGGTGCCTGCCATCTCCGAAGGCCGGTTGACCCTGGCGCTCGCCCACCAGGAGCGGCAATCGCGCTACGATCTCGCCGACGTGGCGACGACCGCGCGCGCCGACGGCAAGGGCGGATACACCCTGGAGGGCGAGAAGAACGTCGTCTGGCACGGCGACTCGGCCGACAAGATCATCGTCGTCGCCCGCGTTTCGGGTGCGCGCGCCGACCGGAGCGGGATCGGGCTGTTCCTGGTCGACGGCAAGGCCAGCGGCGTGACGCGGCGCGGCTATCCCACGCAAGACGGCATGCGGGCGGCCGACATCACGCTGTCGGCGGTCAAGGTCGGGCCGGAAGGGGTGGTGGCGGGCCCCGAGAAAGGCTTGGCCGTGCTGGAGCAGGTGGTCGACGAGGCGATTGCCGCTCTGTCGGCGGAAGCTGTCGGGGCCATGGCGGCCCTGCACGAGCTGACCGTCGAGTACCTGAAGACGCGCAAGCAGTTCGGCGTGCCCATCGGCTCCTTCCAGGTGCTGCAGCATCGCGCCGTCGACATGCTGACCGCGGTCGAGCAGGCGCGCAGCATGGCCTACTACGCCACCATGATGGCGGCGGAGACGGACGCCAAGGAGCGCCGCAAGGCCATGTCCGCGGCCAAGGTCCAGATCGGCCGCGCCGCCAAGTTCGTGGGCGAGGACGCCATCCAGCTTCATGGCGGCATCGGCATGACCATGGAGTACAAGGCAGGCCACTATTTCAAGCGGCTCACCATGATCGACATGGCCTTCGGCAACGCCGACCATCACCTGCGCGAGCTGGCCCGAGCCGGCGGTCTCGGTTGAGCGCGGGTTTCGTGCGCGATCGGTTTGCCAGTGGCGCAACGAGGAGAGAGATATGAGCGGGTTGCTCGAAAGGCACATCGCGGTGGTCACCGGCGGCGGATCGGGCATCGGCCAGGCGATCGCGGCGGGCTATGCCAAAGAGGGAGCCCGGGTCGTCATCCTCGATGCCAACCTCGAAGCGGCTGCAGCCACAGCCAAGTCCATCGCCGATACCGGCGGCAAGGCCTGGAGTTTCAGGCTCGACGTCACGGAGGGCGGGCAGTGCCGCACGTGCGCGGCCGAAATCGCCGACAAGGTCGGTCAAGTATCCGTCCTGGTCAACAATGCGGGCATCAACCGGCGCAACCCGTTCACCGCAGAGGCGGCCGCGGTCATCAAGGACTGGCAGGACATCATCGCGATCAACCTGACCGGCGTGTTCAACGTGACGCATGCGTTCCTGGACCAGCTTCGCGCCAGCAAGGGCCGGATCGTCAACATCGGCTCGATCCAGTCCTTCGTGCATGTCCGGCACCCGAACTCCGCCGCCTACACCACCTCCAAGCATGGCGTGCTGGGCCTCACCCGGGCCCTGGCCGCCGAGCTCGGCAAGGACGGCGTGCGCGTCAACGCCATCGGGCCCGGGCTCATCGAAACGCCGCTGAACGCCCAGACGCGCGCCACCAATCCGGGACTCGTGAAGGGCTTCCTGGAGCACACACCGCTGGGCCGCACGGGAAAGCCCGAGGATATCGTCGGGCCGGCCATATTCCTCGCCTCCGACCTGTCGGCCTACGTGACGGGCTGCATCATCATGGCCGATGGCGGCTACCGCACGATCTAAGGGTCTCGGGAGCGGTCTGGCCGCATCGTGGCCCGCAGGTGACAAACGGTCGCGATGCTGGCAATTGGCTCGGCGCTACAACGCAGGCGCCGCACGGTGCGCGTCCCAGTTACCAGTGCCGGCGCGCGGCCTATGCGGCGCCAGCGCAAATCACTACATTAGGCGGCGGAATAGCAGGACGGAACAATGGCTGAGCCCACGACAGGCACGTTCCGTGTTGGCCTCGTGCAGATGCGCACGGGGCGCGACGTGGACAGGAATTTGGCCGACGCCGGCGCGCTGATACGCGAGGCCGTCGGCCAGGGTGCCCAATACGTGCAGACCCCCGAGATCACCACGCTGATGGAGACCCAGCGCGAGCGTCTGTTTGCGGCCGTGCGGCCCGAGGAAGGCAATGCCGCCATCGCCTACTTCAGCGGGCTGGCGCGCGAGCTCGCGATCTGGCTCCACGTCGGCTCGATGGGCGTCCTCGTCGGCAACGGCCGCATCGCCAACCGGTCGCTGCTGCTCTCGCCTGCGGGCACGCTCGAGGCGCGCTTCGACAAGATCCACATGTTCGACGTGCAGCTTCCCGGTGGTGAGGTGTATCGCGAGTCGAAGAACTACCAGCCGGGCGAGACCGCAGTGCTGGCCGATCTGCCCTGGGGCACGCTGGGCATGACCGTGTGCTACGATCTGCGCTTCCCCCACCTCTATCGCGCGCTCGCCAAAGCTGGTGCGGACTTCCTGGCCATCCCGTCATCCTTCACACGACCGACCGGCGCTGCCCACTGGCACGTGCTGATGCGGGCGCGCGCCATCGAGAACGGCTGCTTCGTGTTCGCGGCGGCTCAGGCGGGCAGGCACGAGATCGGCCGGGAGACCTACGGCCATAGCCTGATCGTGGCGCCGTGGGGAGAAATCATGGCCGAGGCGGACGGCGACACGCCGGGCGTGATCGTTGCCGACATCGATGTGGGCCAGGTGCGCGAAGCACGCAACCGCGTGCCGTCGCTCGAGCACGACCGGCCGTTCGAGGTCGTCCACGCATCGGCCATGCGCGCCAAGGCGGCCTCATGATCCGCTATCGTCTCCAGTGCAGGAAGGGCCACCAGTTCGAGGCCTGGTTCGCCGACAGCGCCAGCTTCGACAAGCAGTCGAAGCGCGACCTGCTGGCGTGCCCGACCTGCGGCACGAGCAAGGTGACGAAGGCCCTGATGGCGCCGAACGTGGTCACGCGCAGCAAGCGCAAGTCGGCGCGAAAGGTCGCGGAGGCGCCGCCCGTCGAGCCGCCGAAACCCGAGACGCAGCGCGTCGCAGCCCATCGGGAGCTGGCGGCGGCCATGCGCAAGCTGCGCGCCGAGATCGAGGCCAAGTCCGAGTACGTCGGTCCACGCTTCTCGGAGGAAGCGCGCAAGATCCACTACGAGGAGGTGCCAGCGCGCGGCATCCACGGCGAGGCGACGGCCGAGGAGGCCAAGGCGCTGAAAGAAGAGGGCATCGAGTTCTATCCGCTGCCCGTGCTACCCGAAGATCAGAACTGAAGCGGGGCAAAGCGTCAGGCGAGCCCTGGCGGGCTGCGCGACTCTGAAGCCGGCGTCATGGGGCGCACTTCGCTTCCGCGGCGCCATGCATCCGCCGGTGGAGTACATCATGCCTGCGGCGCTGATGCTCTCGGCCCTGGTCACCGTGCTCCTCGCCTGCGCGGCCCCGTCGTTGGCGCAAGGCGATCCATGGCAGCTCTTGCGCCAGCCGGGATACGTGGTCTTCATGCGCCACTCGGAGGCGCCGGGCTCGGGTGGCTTCGGCGACCCGCCCGGGTACCGGCTGGAGGACTGCGCCACGCAGCGCAACCTGAGCGAGGAGGGACGCGCCCACGCGCGGCGAACCGGCGAGGCGTTGCGCAAGAACGGCATCGTCTTCGACCGCGTGCTCACCAGCCCCTGGTGCCGCTGCAAGGAGACGGCCGAGCTGGCCATGGGCAGCGCTGCCGGGATATTCGCTCCCCTCAGCAATCTCGTTGGCCGCAGCGAGCACCGGGATAGCCAGATCGGTCAGCTAAAGGCGTATCTCGCCGCCCTGGACGGCCGCACGCGCGTGCTGTTCGTCACCCATGGCATCGTCATCCATGCGCTGACCGGGATCCAGCCTGCCTCCGGCGAGATGGTGATCGTGCGGCCCGGGGCCGGCGGGGAGGCGGTCGTCGCCGGCCGCCTGAAGGTCGACTAGGGCGTGTCATGCTCGAGACAATTCAGCTCGGGCTCGTCGATGTTGTCGCCGCTTCCTGGCCGTTGTAGCCCGGCAAGGCCATCGGCCTGTTTCATGAGCATGGAGCGCATGCTGGAAGGCGAGATGAAGAAAGGGCTGGCACCGATGAAGGCTGTCGCCGCGGCGGCCAAGAGATAGGTCGCCTGCAACGGCAGCAGACCTCAAGCCTTCACGCCCGCCGGGCCGCGGAGCTAGGGTGCATCGGCTGCGACGGCCGGCGATGGCTGCGTGAACGTAAGGAGGAGACGGCCGATGCGACTGCAGGGAAAGACCGCCATCATTGTCGGCGCCGGACAGAGCCCGGGCGAAGGCATCGGCAACGGGCGCGCCACCGCGATGCTGTTCGCGCGCGAAGGCGCCAAGGTGCTGGCCGTCGACCACCGCCTGGAATCGGCGACGGAAACGGCGGACCTGGTCGCCAAGGAAGGCGGCATATGCGTCCCCTTCGCGGCCGACGTCACCAGGGAGCAGACCCTGAAGGCTGCCGTCGACAAGGCCCTCGACCTGTGGGGCCGCATCGACGTGCTGCACAACAACGTCGGTGTCAGCCTCGCTGGCGGCGATGCCACGCCGCTGGAGATCACCGAGGAGGCCTTCGACCGGGTGAATGCCATCAACCTGCGCGGCACCATCATGGCCTGCAAGCATGTGCTCCCGGTCATGCGCCAGCAGCATGCGGGCTCGATCATCAACATCTCGTCGGTGGCGGCGCTGTCGTCCAATTATCCCACCGTCGCCTACAAGACGACCAAGGCGGGCATGATCGCCTTCACCGAGCAGCTCGCCTACCAGAACGCCGAGTATGGCGTGCGCGCCAACGCCATCCTTCCGGGCCTGATGAACACCCCGATGGCCGTCGATACGCGCGCTCGCACTTGGGGCAAGTCACGCGCCGAGATCGAGGCCATGCGCAACGCGCGCGTGCCGCTGCGCAAGCGCATGGGAACGGGCTGGGATGTCGCCTACGCCGCACTCTTCCTGGCTTCCGAGGAAGCCAACTTCATCACCGGCATCGGGCTGCTGGTGGACGGCGGCGGCAGCCTGCGCAAGGAGTGATGCGAAGAAAAAAAGACCGGGCGCGAAGCCCGGTCTTCAGGCATTTTTCCGCTCTCGAAGACGAGGGCGGTTGAAGGCGTCGAAGGGAGGGTAGCAGCCTTCAATAGCTGTCCGTCACAGCCATCGGCATATGATCAATTCGCCGATGCGTTGGGTATGGGGGGCCAAGCATGTTTGCCATGGGCTCGCCGCATGGCTATGAGGGCAATCAATTTGCCGTGAGTTCGACTTGAAATTTCAGAACTTCCACTGTCGCGCCTTGGTGACGAGAAAGTCGCGAAAAACCTGCACCTTCTTCGCCGTCTTCAACTCCTCCGGATAGACGAAGTAGACGGAAACCGTCGGCAGTTGCGCATCTTCCAATACGGGCACGAGGTCGGCGTCATCGCCGGTCAGATAGTCAGGTATAAGACCGATGCCGATGCCAGAGCGGATCGCATATTTCATGGCGATGACGCTGTTGGCGGAGAACGCGGGCTTGCGCGGCGCCTTGCCGTTGAGGCCCGCAATCTCCAGCCAGCGGATGGCAGAGAGATGCGGCGCCGGGGTGCCGCTGTAGGAGATGATCGGGTGATCGTCGATCGCCTCGATCGAGCGCGGCGCGCCGAAGCGGCGGATGTACTGGGCGGACGCGTAGGCGTGCAGCTTCAGGCTGAACAGCGGCCGGCGGATCAGCTCGCTCTGCTGCGGCTCGCTGGTCCAGATGGCTACATCGGCGGCACGCATCGCGATGGCGATCTGCTCGTCGCTCAACACCAGCTCGACGCGAATCTCGGGATACATCTCCAGGAACTCGCGCAGGCGCTGTGTCACCCACACGGTGCCGAGGCCGATGGGAGCCGTGATGCGCAAGTCGCCGGAGGGCTTCGTTGTGGTGTCGGTGAGCAGCGTCTCGGCGGTCGAGAGCTTGCCCATGATCTCGCTGGCGGTGCCGAACAGCATCTCGCCCTGCTCGGTGAGGACCAGTCCGCGCGCATGGCGGTGGAAGAGCGAAACCTTGAGCTCCTTCTCCAGCGCAGACACCTGCCGGCTCACGGCCGATTGGCTCATGCGCAAGGCCTCACCTGCATGGGTGAAACTGCCGGCCTCGGCGGCGGCATGAAAGATGCGGAGCTTGTCCCAATCCATGGAGGCTTGTGTTTCGCAGTAGGCGTGACGGATCGACCGCTATTCGGCAGCCTCGGCGGCGCTCTCTAGCTTAGCCAAATAGCGCTCGGCCTCAAGTGCTGCCATACAACCCATGCCGGCCGCGGTCACGGCCTGACGGAAGACCTCGTCCTTGACGTCACCGGCGGCAAACACACCGGGAATCGACGTCTGCGTGGAGTCGGGCTTGGTTATCAGATAGCCCGAAGACTTCATGTCCAGCTGCCCCTTGAAGAGGGCGGTCGCGGGCTCGTGCCCGATGGCGATGAACACGCCATCCATCGGCATCGTCGTGACTTTCCCGGTCTTGAGGTTCTTCAGCCTGACGCCGGTCACCGTCTTGGGTTCGGCGGAGCCCGTCACCTCGTCCAGCACCGAGTTCCAGACCACCTCGATCTTGGGGTTCTTGAACAGGCGCTCCTGCATGATTTTCTCGGCCCGGAAGCTGTCGCGCCGGTGCACGATGGTAACCTTGCTGGCGAAATTCGTGAGGAAGAGAGCCTCCTCAACGGCGGTGTTGCCGCCGCCCACCACAACGACGCGTTTACCCTTGAAGAAGAAACCGTCGCAAGTTGCACAGGCCGACACGCCGTAGCCCTTGAAGGCCTGCTCCGACGGCAGGTCGAGCCAGCGGGCCTGGGCGCCGGTGGCGATGATCAGGGCATCGCAAGTGTAGGTGTCGCCGGAGTCGCCCTCGAGGCGGAAGGGGCGGCGGGCGAAGTCCACTTTGGAGATGTGGTCCATCACGAACTCGGCGCCCACGTGGCTCGCCTGGGCCTGCATCTGCTCCATCAGCCAGGGGCCCTGGATGACGTCGGCAAATCCGGGGTAGTTCTCCACGTCCGTCGTGATGGTCATCTGCCCGCCGGGCTGGTTGCCCTGAATTACGACGGGCCTCAGCATTGCGCGCGCTGCATAGATGGCCGCGGTATAACCCGCCGGGCCCGAGCCCAACACGATCACTTTGGCATGCTTAGCGGACATGGCTGGCAGCACCCCTGCAGCGGCGCCCTCAGGAACGAACCCCGAACCCGATATGGGTAGGCTATAGGCCCCCCGCAACACCCAGGTCAATGCACCTTAGCGCCACGCCTGGGGATGGGCAGCCTGCGCATAGCCCTGATACACGGCGAGGCGCGCGATCGGACCGCTCAAGTCCGTGCAGCGCGGGCGGTGGTGGCGGTCGATATTGCCGAGAAACTGCTCTCTTCCCACCGTATTGGGGTGATGGGGGCCCAGAACGCGCCGCTCCGTCTCGCTCATGCGGCTCCTGATCTGCAGCTTCCGCCCGATGCTCGCCTCGTTCAGCATGGCGAACCCGTAATAGAAGATCGCGACGTCCTCCAGCGTCGGCCGCTGCGCCCAATGCCGGCCGCCCTTCTCGGCATACCGGATGGGATAGTTGTGGAGGCTGCGGCTCGCGCGCTTGCCGAGATGCAGGTTCCTGATCGCCTGGTCGTCATCCTCGAAGTATCCGAAGGATACCTGCTCGTGGAGTGGTCTGGAGTGGGCCGGAAGGGTCCCGTTCATGGGGTCGACGAACACATAGTTGCCGATGAAGTGCTGCGTGGGCTCCTGGACGCCGTCGAGCTGCCCGAGGTTGCCGTAGAGGAACTCGGTCACGTTCAGCGCCATGCGCCAGGATGTGCACGTGCTCTCGTAGGCCTCGACCTCCCGGTCGATGGCGGCGCTGTCGAAGTACCTGTTGCGCGACGCGTACACCTCCCAGGTGGGGCAGATCTCCTTGATCAGGCTGCGGCTCGCATCGGTCGAGGCGTAGTCGATCATGATGCCGTGATCGAAGACCTTGCGATGGTGGCTCAGCCACCAGGGCAACAGGTATTCCTCGTTGAAGAAATGGCAGATCACGGTGCGCATGGACGGCCCGGCCGAATCGATCGACGGGCAATCATCCGGCGCATCGCTGGCGCGAGGCTTTCGGCGGGCTGCGCTGCGACCCTGCAGCCAGCGCTATAGGAGCTTCAGGCCCTTGAAGCTGACATGGCCCTGGCGTCCGACGATGATGTGGTCGTGGATGGTGACCCCGAGCGGGCGCGCCGCATCCACGATCTGCTTCGTCATGTCGACGTCGGCGCGGGAAGGCGTAGGGTCGCCCGAGGGGTGGTTGTGGACCAGGATGATGGCGCTGGCGGAGAGCTCGAGCGCGCGCTTCACCACCTCGCGCACGTAGACGGGCGTGTGATCGACGGTGCCGCGCTGCTGCACCTCGTCGGCGATCAGCCGGTTCTTCTTGTCCAGGAAGAGGATGCGGAACTGCTCGCTTGCCTCGAAGCCCATAGCGGCCCGGCAGTAGTCGAGCACCGTATTCCACGAGGTGAGGATCGGCCGCTGCATGATGCTACCTTGCATGAGGCGCAGGGCCGAAGCGCGGACCAGCTTGAGCTGCGTGATGGCCGCCTCGCCGATCCCCTTCACCTCGCGCAGACGCTCGGGGGGCGCGTTGATCACCTCGGCGAACGAGCCGAAGCGCTCGATCAGCTTTTTGGCGAGGGGCTTGGTGTCCCGGCGAGGGATGGCATTGAAGAGAACGAGCTCCAGCAGCTCGTAGTCGGGCATCGCCTCGGGGCCGGAGCTGACGAAGCGCTCCTTGAGGCGCTGGCGATGCCCGCTGCGATGATCGGGCTCGACGAACAGGGAGGCCTGCTCGGGGCTGATTCCGCGGTCCTTCAGGCCACCGCTCATCCTACCCCCGGGCAACGCCCTACATGGTGCGGTACGGCGGCTTGTGGAGGCCGCCCGGCGAGATCGTGAAAACCTCGCAGCCCGTCTCGGTGACGCCGACCGTGTGCTCGAACTGCGCCGACAGCTCCCGATCGCGGGTGACCGCCGTCCAGCCGTCGGCCAGGATCTTCACGTGCGGTTTGCCCAGGTTGATCATCGGCTCGATGGTGAACAGCATGCCGGCCTCCAGCATCACGCCGTCACCGGGCTCGCCGTAGTGCAGGATGTTGGGCCGGTCGTGGAACACGCGGCCGAGGCCATGACCACAGAAGTCGCGCACCACGCTGCAGCGCTCCCGCTCGGCGAAGTTCTGGATGGCGGCGCCGATATGGCCGGTGGTATTGCCGGGCTTCACCGCGGCGACGCCGCGCATCAACGCCTCATAGGTCACCTCGATCAGCCGCTCCGCACGGCGCGCCACGTGACCCACCGTGAACATTCGGCTGGTGTCGCCGTGCCACCCGTTGAGGATCAGCGTCACGTCGATGTTGACGATGTCGCCTTCCTTCAGCGGCTTGGCGTTGGGGATGCCGTGACAGACCACGTGGTTGATGGACGTGCAGATGGCCTTGGGGAAGCCGCGGTAGTTGAGGGGCGCGGGAATGGCGTTGTGGCTGCGGGCATACTCGACCACCAGGCCGTCCAGCCGCTCGGTCGTGACACCCGGCTTCACGTGCTCGGCCAGCATGTCGAGAGCGGCGGAGGCAAGCTGGCCGGCCTTGCGCATGCCCTCGAATGCCTCGCGGCCATGAAGCCGGATCTTGGTGTCGCGCGGCTGCGAGCGGTAGAGGTCGAGGTTGTTCATAAGCCCCCAGGGTAGCAGAGAAAGAAAGGCGCGACGGCACTTCGCTCGAGAATTTAGTGCAAAAGCGGCCCCGCGCAATGGCACGCGCCCGCCTTGCCGCTGGACGCTCAGGAATGATGTCTACCCCGTCTGCAGCGGCTCAAGCGTGGATCGGCAGCGACCAGCTCGTCTCCTCGTGGCCCGGGGCGAAAGCGCGGTTGGTCTGCTCGGGATTGCGGTTGACCAGGGGCCGCGCATACATCGGATGCCGCATGCTGCGCACCTCGTGCTCGATGGTGAACAGCACCCGGCCGGTATCGAGATCGACGATGTCCTGGAAGCGATACTGGTGCTGGTCGCTCTCCTCGGTGATCAGCCCCCGCTCCAGC
>DATFCC010000445.1:0-3853 GCA_035253505.1 Hyphomicrobiaceae bacterium | reverse complement strand
GACGGCGCGCTGCTGCTGCTCGCCTCCGACGCGGGCGCATTCATGACCGGCAGCGTCGTCACGGTCGACGGCGGGCATCTCCTGGCAATGGGTTGAGAGGCGCACATGTCCTGGGCAAGAACCGAAACCGGCCAAGAGCGCCCGGAGCTGCGGAAGCGGCCGGCCAACTTCGTGCCCCTTACTCCCATCAGCTTCCTGGCAAGGGCGGCAGCATTCTTCGGCGACCGCGTCGCCGTCGTGCACGGGCAGCGCTCCTGCACCTACCGCGAGTTCTATGCGCGCGCGCGGCAGCTCGCCCATGCCCTGACGAAAGCGGGCATCCGGCGCGGTGACACCGTGGCCATCCTCGCCGCCAACACGCCGGCGCTGCTCGAGGCACACTACGCCGCACCGATGATCGGAGCCGTGCTCAACCCGATCAACATCCGCCTCGATGCGGCCTCGATCGCCTTCTGCCTCGAGCACGGGGAGGCGAAGCTGCTGCTGGCCGATCGCGAATTCCACGCCACCATCGCGCCCGCGCTGGAGCGCATGGGCGCGAAGCGCCCCATCGTCGTCGACATCGCCGATGCCGAGACCGAGGGTGCGCCGAGCTTCGGCGGCATCGAGTACGAGGGTTTCGTCGCTTCCGGCGATCCCGCCTTCGCTTATCCGGGGCCGCAGGACGAATGGGACAGCATCTGCCTGCTCTACACTTCCGGCACCACGGGCAATCCGAAGGGTGCCGTCTACAGCCATCGTGGCGCGCACCTGGGTGCGCTGGCCAATGCGCTCACCTTCAAGCTCGACCACGAGAGCCGCTACCTGTGGACCCTGCCGATGTTCCACTGCTCTGGCTGGACGTTCACGTGGGCGGTTACCGCTGCCGGCGGAACGCATGTCTGCCTGCGCAAGGTCGAGCCCAGGCGCATCTTCGCCGCCATCGCGGAGCATCGCATCACGCACATGTGCGGCGCGCCGATCGTGCTCAACATGCTGGTGCATGCGCCGGCAGATGCCAAGCGTCCGCTGCCATTGCGCACGAAGGTGGCGACCGGCGGCGCCGCTCCACCCGCCATCGTCATCGAGCGGATGGAGGCGATGGGCTTCGAGGTGCTGCACGTCTACGGCACCACGGAGAGCTACGGGCCTTCGACCTACTGCCCGCCGATGAGCGAGTGGCAGGATATGCCGGCGGGTGAGCGCTACATGCGCATGGCGCGCCAGGGCATCCCCAATCCGCTGATCGAGCAGCTCACGGTCGCCGAGCCCGCCACGCTGGAGCCTGTGCCGCGGGACGGCACAACGGTCGGCGAGATCATGGTGACGGGCAACACCCTGATGAAGGGATACCTGAAGAATGAGGCCGCGACCGACGAGGCGTTCGCCGGCGACGCGTACCATTCGGGCGATCTGGCAGCGTGGCACGGCGACGGCAGCGTCGAGGTGAAGGATCGATCCAAGGACATCATTATTTCCGGTGGCGAAAACATCTCTTCGCTCGAGGTGGAAGAGGTTCTCTACCGGCATCCGCAGGTGATGGAGGCGGCCGTCGTCGCGCGGTCGGACGAGAAGTGGGGCGAGCACCCGTGCGCGTTCGTCACGCTGAAGCCGGACAGCGGCCCCGTGTCGGCCGACGACATCATCGCCTTCTGCCGCGACAACATGGCGCGCTACAAGGTGCCCCGAACCGTGATCTTCGGCCCGCTCCCCAAAACCTCGACTGGCAAGATCCAGAAATTCGTGTTGCGCGAAGAGGCAAAGAAGCTGGCATAGCCCAAGCTCGCGCCCGCAGTACAAGCTTCGCCGTTTCCGCGTCGCATCGCTCAGGAACCATTTGCGCCGTTAACCATTGTCTTTCTGGCCTGTCCATATCGCGGGCCTGACGGGGTAAAGAGCGCTTGGTTCACGGGGTTAACCAACATCGTCCGCCCTCGCTGCATCGCCCGGTGCACGCGAACGGCTGTGTGCAGAGCATCTTCGGGGAGTGAGCCATGCGATCACTGACGATTGCGCCGCGACGCGGCCTCTTCAGCATTACGGCAGGCGACGTGAAGCCAGCGGGCCTCCTCCTGGCAGCCGCCGGGGTGGCTTTGGTCATGGTCACGGGTTGGCAGCCCGCACAGGCGGCAGTCGACGAGAATTGGGCGGGAGCCGCCATCCGCGAACAGCTTGCATCCGAGCGCGAGCCGGAGGCGGCGCAGCGCCCCACGCGCTATCGCGAGAGCACCGATTCCGACGACGACGGAGTAAGGCCCCAGCGGCGAACGCCCGTGAAGCAGAAGCGCGCAAGCCGCCAGCGCGCCGGACGGCAGGTCGTGAGCCTCGGTCGTGACATCGCACCCGCCCATCTGCCGCCTCTGTCGATCATGGACTGGGCGCGCCCCAACAAGATGGAAGTGATCATGCCCCCGGCGGGGGCGCAGGCCGCGCCGGCACAACCGGCCGGGCCCATGGTGGCGAGCCTGGGGCGCGATTTCGTGGCCGCGCCGCCGTCCTCGAAACCCAGTCTCACCGGCGATGGCATCAAGTGGCTCGCCACCGCGTCGCTCGATTGTCTCGCAGTGCCCTTGCGTTCGGTGCTGTCCGACCTGGCGGCCGCCTTCGGCCCGTTCACCGTTCGCTGGACATGCCGTAGCAGGGCGGTCAACCGTCGCGTCGGCGGCGCCAAGCGCTCCTTTCACCTGACCGGCAATGCCGTGGACTTCAACATGCCCGGCAATTTCCGGGAGGTGCTGTCGTTTCTGAAGGCCAACAAGCTTGTCGGCGGCCTCAAGCACTACGGCGGCGGCGCCTTCCATATCGATACGGGGCCGCGCCGGACCTGGTAGCCCCGCGGGATCGGCCGCGCGAGAGCCTCGAGGCCCTCTAATTCCGCTCGCCCTACTGGCGCTGCGGGGCATGTGCGCATGCCGCGAAGGCGGCGGAATCCCCTGAGATATTTGCGCCACGCTGTGGGTGCTCGCGTTGCCGGCCGCCTTCCTAACGTTCGCGGGCCAAGCCATTTTAGGCGTCGGCCGCAGCGGCAGCAGGGGCATGCGCCGGCGGGGGCTTTGTCCAGGGAGTGGGGTTCATGGCCGAATTGAGTCCGCTCAGGCAGCTGCGCCTGGGGCAGTTGCCCAAGATGGTGTCTTGGTACGATCCGCGGCTGCTGGCGCGCATCGGCGTGCGAACCATCATCTCCTCGGTCTTCGGTCAATACGCCGACCAGCGCCTCATCCAGGCCGTGACCGATCCTTGCGACGACGAGCAGCTCTGCACCCGCTACGACTACAGCGACCTCGGCGCCACCGACGAGCGTCGACGGATCGCGGCCGACGAGACGGGTGCCGTATGGATCGACTACGTCGCCGACGTCGGCGACGGCTTCGAGCCGACCTACACCGCAGCCTACTTGCTGGCCCAGGACAGCCTCGACGTCCGCCAGGCCGGCCGCCTGCGGCATGGCGAGATCCTCATCATGGGCGGCGACCAGTGCTATCCGCAGGCGACGCGCGAAGAGTACAAGAAGCGCCTGCTGACGCCCTTCAACTGGGCATTCACGGTACGCAAGCCCCAGCGCAAGCTGTTCGCCATTCCCGGCAATCACGACTGGTACGACGGGCTGACGGCATTCGACAGCCTGTTTTGCGCCGCCCGCGACCGGACCGCGAACGGCACGGTGATCGGCGGCTGGGAGTGCCAGCAGCACCGCAGCTACTGGGCGCTCAAGCTGCCCTACAACTGGTGGATCTGGGGCGCCGACATCCAGTTCTCCAAATACCTGGACCTGAGCCAGGTCAGCTATTTCGAGATGGTGGCGGCGCAGATGGGGCCGCAGGACAACCTGATCGTGTGCCTCGCCGAGCCGTCCTGGCTGCTGGCCGATTTCTCC
>DATFCC010000444.1:0-3010 GCA_035253505.1 Hyphomicrobiaceae bacterium | reverse complement strand
CGGCCCCCAGGCGGGACTGGACGAGAGCGGCAGGCGATGGCGCACGTTCTCGAGCAGGACCTTCGCCAGCGCGACGCAGCGCGCACCCGTCGGCTCGGGCGGCGACGCTTCGAGCAGCGGCGTCGGCTTGGCGATCCACGCCTCCGCGGTATAGCCGGTGACGATGCGGACATAGGCCTGCGTTTCGAACGGCAGGGTGCCGCGGCGGGCGAGCCAGCTTTCGACCGCGGCGGGCCCGGCATTGTAGGCGGCGGCGGCCAGGCCGAGATTGCCGCGGAAGGTCGTGCGCAGCTCACTCAAGTAGCTCGCCGATTCACGCAAGGCCTGCAGAGGCTCGAAGGCGTTGACGAGCCCGCGCATCGCGGCGGTCGCCGGCATGAACTGGGCGATGCCCTGCGCGCCCGTGGGGCTGACCGCCTTGGGATCGAAGCGGCTCTCCTGCCAGATCAGGCGGGTGAAGAACTCCTCGGGCAGGTCGTTGTCGGCCGCCGCCCGGGCCAGCGTGTGGCAGATCTCGTCGACCGAGGGACTTGCCTCCTTCGGCGGCGCGGCGCGCGCAGACACCGCGGCGAGCACGAGACAGGCAGCGGCGAGTGCTACGACAAGCTTTTTCCCAAGTTCCATGCCCGCCTATCGCACAACGGCTCCGGCAGTTTGACTCCCCTCAGCACGGTTGCAACCATTCCGGCTGCAGGGAGGAAGCGTATGGCCGGTGTGACCTGGACCGATTCCACCATGGAGGCCGCGGGCACCAAGCTCCACGTGTCGCGCGCCGGCAAGGGACGACCCGTTCTCGTCCTGCATCACGAGACCGGCACGCTCGACCGGCTCCCCTTCTACGACGCGCTCGCCGCGCAGTACGACGTGCTGGTGCCGCACCATCCGGGCTACAGCCGCTCGCCGCGGCCGGAGTGGATGAGGAGCGTGCGCGACATCGCCGTGATCTATCGCGGCCTGCTCGCCGATCTGAAGGTCAAGAACGCGGCGCTGGTCGGCCTGGGCTTCGGCGGCTGGATCGCGGCCGAGATGGCCAGCATGGCGCCAGGCGACCTCTCGCACCTGGCGCTGGTCGGCGCGATGGGCATCAAGCCGCCGCAGGGTGACATCCTCGATCTCGCCATCACCGGCTACATCGACTACGCGCGCGCGGGCTTCCACGACCAGAAGGCATTCGACAAGGTCTATGGGGCCGAGCCATCGACCGACCAGCTCGAGATGTGGGACATCTGCCGCGAGATGAGCTTCCGCATCGCCTGGAAGCCCTACATGTACAGCCAGACCCTGCCGCACCTGCTGGGCTCGGTCCGGACGCCTTCGCTCATCGTGTGGGGCGACCAGGACAAGGTCGTGCCTCAGAGTGCCGCGGGCGTCTATGCCAAGAGCCTGCCCAACGCCAAGCTCGAAATCGTCAAGGGCTGCGGTCATTGCGTCGACATGGAGCAGCCCGACGCGCTCGCCAAGCTCGTCACCTCATTCATCGCCAAAGCCTAGTCAGGAGTAAACGCCATGCACCTGATGTACTTCACCGAGCAGCCGATGTCGGCCTACTCCGAGCAGGCCGGCCGCGACTTCGGCGCCACCGCGCTGATGTTCCCCAACACCGAGTTCGATCCGGTGGCGGGCTCGCGGCTCTACAACAACTACATCGAGCAATACATGCTGGCCGAGGAGGTCGGCGTCGACGGCATCATGCTGAACGAGCATCACAACGCGCCGTTCTGCATGCAGGCCAAGGCCAACATCTTCGCCGCCATCCTGGCCGGCATGACCAAGAAGGTGAAGATCGTGATGCTGGGCAATCCGCTGCCCTTGGCGGAGAACCCGGTGCGGCTGGCCGAGGAGCTGTCGATGATCGACATGATCTCCAAGGGCCGGCTGGTCTCGGGCTTCGTGCGCGGCGGCGGCCAGGAACAGCTCGCCACCGGCGTCAATCCCGCCTTCAACCGCGAGCGCTTCGAGGAGGCGCATGAGCTGGTCGTCAAGGCGTGGACCCAGCCCGGCCCGTTCCGCTTCGAGGGCACGCACTACCAGCACCGCGTCGTGAACCCGTGGGCGGTGCCTTTGCAGAAGCCCTACCCGCGCGTCTGGATCCCGGGCGTGATCAGCAAGGAGACGATCGTCTGGGCGGCGCAGCAGCGCTATCCCTACATCGCCCTCAACACCTCGATCGAGCAGACCAAGAAGATCTGGGAGCTGTACGACCAGGTGGCGTTGCAGGCCGGCTATGTCGGCGGGCCCGAAAATCGCGGCTATCTGATCCAGGTGCATATCTCCGACAGCGAGGAGAAGGCGGTCGAGAACGCCCGGCAGTTCCGCTGGATGCAGGGCGAGTTCACCGGCCTCGCCCATCCGGTGTGGAGCACGCCGTCGGGCTACGGCTCGCCGACCAACCGCCGCGCGTTCGTCGAGTTCGCCGCCGGCCGCGCCATCAACCCGCGCGGCAATACCAGCTTCGAGCAGCAGATGGCTGACCTGCGCATCATCGCCGGAACGCCGAAGACCGTGGTCGCCAAGCTGCGCCGCATCCTCGAGGAGACGCGGCCCGGCATCCTGGCGCTGTGGGGCAATGACGGCCGCGTCAGCCAGGAGGATTCGCTGACCTGCATCCGGCTGATGGGCACCGAGGTCTTCCCGGCGATCCGCGAGATCGCCAAGGAACTCGACCTCAAGAGCCCGTTCGAGTCGAACGCGCCCGTGCACCTGCGCTATTCTAAGGACCTCAAGCCGGTGGCGAAGGCTGCGGCGGAATAGCAAAACATAGGGGGAAACATCGATGCAGCTCGGAGCATCCATTGCCGTCGGCGATCTTGGCGCCGGCCCTGCCGCCATGCGCGACTATGCACAGACCGCCGAAGGGCTGGGCTTCGACTATCTCGTGGCGCCCGACCACGTGCTGGGCATCGATCCGGCGAAGATCGCGGCCGGCCAGCGCGGCTCGAACGCCACCGCCTATCACGATCCGTTCGTGCTGTTCGGCTTCCTGGCCGGCGTCACCAAGAAGATCGGCTTC
>DATFCC010000443.1:0-3857 GCA_035253505.1 Hyphomicrobiaceae bacterium | reverse complement strand
CGCCTCGTCGCTGGCGATGCGGGCGGTGGCGATGTTCTTGTCCTGGGCGATGCGCGCGGCTTCCACGGCTTCGCGGGCAGCAATCTCGGCCGACTCCAGCGCCTGGTTGCGGGCGATCTCGAGGGCGCGCGTGCGCTCCTCCTGGGCAATGCGCGCCGCCTCGACCTTGTCGCGATTCTGGATGGTGCTCTCCTCCAGCACGCGGTTGCGCGCCAGCTCCAGCACGTGGGTCTCCTGCTCGTAGGCAATGCGCTCGGCGGCAATCGCCTTCTCGCGGGCGATGCGGGCGGCCTCGACGGCGCGGCCCGAGGCGATCTCGGCTTCCTCCAGCGTCCGGTTGCGCTCGATCTCGAGGTTGCGCACGTTCTTCTCGGAGGCGATGCGCTCGGCATTGACGGCCAGCTCCTGGGCGATGCGCGCCTTCGCTGTCGCCTCGCGGGCGGCGATATCGGCCTGCTCCACGGTGCGGGTGCGATCGATCTCCCGCCGCTGCGTGTCCTCATCCTTGGCGATGCGGGCTTCCATCAAGATGCGTTCCTGGGCGATGCGGGCTTTCTCGACCTGCTCGCGGGCGGCGATCTCGGCTTCCTCCACCGTGCGCTGGCGCTCGATCTCGCGCTGGCGGATTTCGCGCTCCGAGGCGATGCGGGCCTCACTGATGGCCTTCTCATTGGCGATGCGGGTCTTCTCGATTTCCTCGCGGGCCGCGATCTGGGCGCGCTCGGCCTCGGTGTCGCGCAGTGCGCGCTCGCGGGCCAGCTCGGCGCGCTGGATGGCGCGGCTCACCTCGACGTCGCGCTCCTGGTTGAGGCGGGCCGCCTCGCTTTCGCGCTCGATGTCGAGGGCCTGCTTCTCGGCTTCCAGGTTGCGGGCGCGGATGCGGATCATCGAGTCCTGCTCGATGTCGTTCCTGAGCTTGCGGCGGTCCTCGATCTCGCCGATCAGCCTGGTCAACCCTTCGGCGTCGAAACGATTGGAGGGGTTGAAGAACTGCAGGTCGGTCTGGTCGAGGTCGGTGAGCGCAACGGTTTCGAGCTCGAGCCCGTTCTGGGCCAGCGCCTCGGAGGCGGCGACCTTGACACGCTGCAGGTAGGTGCCGCGCTGCTCGTGCATCTCCACCATCGTCATTTCCGAGGCGACCGAGCGCAGCGCGGAGACGAACTTGCCCGAGAGCAGCGCGTGCAGCCGTTCCTGCTCCATGGTGCGTCGACCGAGCGTGGCGGCAGCCAGCGCCACCGCGTCCCGCGTCGGCGCCACCCGCACGTAGAAGTCGGCATCGATGTCGACGCGCATGCGGTCCTTGGTGATCAGCGCATCGTCCTTGGCACGCGCCACGCTCATCTGCAGAACATTCATGTTGACCGGCGTGATGTCGTGGATGATCGGCAGCACAAAGGCACCGCCGTTGATCACCACCCGCTCGCCCATGAGACCGGTTCGGACGAACGACACCTCCTTGGAGGAGCGCCGGTAGAGCCAGTTGACCAGGTAGACGATGATCGCAATCGCGACGATCGCCACGATCAGCCACAGGATGATGGCCCCGATCAGTTGTGCAGTCATGTACTCACTCCACTCGCGCGCGGCCCGCACCTAGCTTCGTCCGCGCATTCCTTGCGATCACCCTCGTTGACGTCCGATGGCTTTGAACTTCCGCGTCTGTTCCGTGAGCGCCACCTCGGCCGGCAGACGCTCCATTGATGACGCACCATAGAAGCCGTGGCAGTTCCTCGTACTGCTTATGATGAAGGCCGCGTCATCGGGGCTCGACACCGGCCCGCCATGCACCAGCACGATCATGTCGCGCCGCACCCGGAGGGCGGCTTCGGCCCAGGCATCGACCTTGGCCGGGCACTCTTGCAGCTTCAACGCCGTTTCCGCGCCGATCGAGCCGCCGGTGGTCAGCCCCAGGTGGCACACGATGATGTCCGCACCGGCCTTGGCCATGGCGGCCGCCTCGTCGGCACTGAACACGTAAGGGGTGGTAAGCATGTCCTTGGCATGGGCGGTGGCAATCATGTCGACCTCCAGCCCATAGGACATGCCGGTCTCCTCCAGATTGGCGCGAAAAGTGCCGTCGATGATGCCCACTGTGGGGAAATTCTGCACACCCGAAAAGCCCATGGCCTTGAGCTGATCGAGGAAGACGTCCATCAGCCGGAACGGGTCTGTGGCGTTGACGCCGGCGAGCACCGGCGTGTGCCTGACCACGGGAAGCACCTCGGCCGCCATATCGACCACGATCTGATTGGCATCGCCATAGGCCAGGAGCCCGGCAAGCGAGCCGCGGCCCGCCATGCGGTAGCGCCCGGAGTTGTAGATCACGATCAGATCGATGCCGCCGGCCTCCTGGCACTTGGCGGAAAGGCCGGTGCCGGCGCCCCCTCCGACGATGGGCTCGCCGCGAACCACCATGGCCTTGAACTTCTCCAGGAGCGCCGTTCGCTGGAACCGCGGCATGGCTCAACGTCCTCCTGCCCTGCGGCGCTGTATTCGGCCGTTGCCGTGGAGCGCCCGGAAGGCCTCCACCAATGCCGCAGCGAATTGGGGATCGTTGATATGATGGGGCAGACGAATAAGCTGCCTGCTGGAGGTGCGGCGCACGGTCTGCTCCAGCGCCTTGAATAGCGCGGCATTGGCGGCGGGATCGTGGAACGGCTGGCCCGGCGCATCGAGCGCGGACACGCCTCCCTCCGGCAGCAGAAAACGCACCGGGGCCTCCATGCGGTTCAACCGCTCGCCGATCCACTGGCCCATGCGCTCGTTCTCCTCCGCGGTGGTGCGCATGAGGGTCACCTGCGGATTGTGGGCGTAGAGGTTGCGGCCCTTGTAGCGCTCGGGCACCGTGTGGGGCGCACGGAAGGTCACCATGTCGAGCGCTCCGACCGTGCCGACATAGGGTTGGCGGGCGCGGGTCATGGCGCCGAAGCGATCGTCCGTTGCCGGGAAGATGCCGCCCATCAGGAGGTCGCAGACCTCGGTCGTCGTGACGTCGATGACACCGGAGAGAAGCCCCGAGTCCACCAGTTTCTCCATCGACTGGCCGCCGATGCCGGTCGCGTGAAAGACGAGGCAGTCGTAGTCGCCCTTGAGGCGCTGGGTGACCTGTTGCACGCAAGGTGTCGTCACGCCGAACATGGTCAGACCTATCGCGGGCAATCCGTCTGCCGCGCCGCGCTGCTGGCCGGTTGCGCGAGCCATTGCAAGGCGCGCCTTGACCATGCCCGCCAGCGCCTGCGCGCCGTTGGCGAGCACCTGGCGAGAGATGGAGTTTATGCCCTGCACGTCGGTGACCGAGTACATCATCATGATATCGGAGGGGCCGACGTAGGCCTGCACGTCGCCCGAGGCGACCGTGGATATGAGGATCTTCGGCACCCCGACCGGCAGGGCGCGCATGGCCGGCGCGGCCATCGCCGTCCCGCCCGATCCGCCCGCCGCGATGATGCCGGCAATCCCCGTCTGCCGCCGGATCCAGGCCTCGAACGCTTGCGCCATGGCGGCCACCGACTTGCCGCGGTCGCCGGTGAAGACGCCGGCAGAGCCGCGCGGGTGGTGCAGCGCAACCTCGATCGGCGGCACGTCGGAGCCCGAGGGCTTGCCGCTGGTGGAGAGATCGACGAGCCTCGTGCGCAGGCCATTTTCCTTGAGTAGGTCGCGGATGAACCGCAGCTCGTCGCCCTTGGTATCGAGCGTGCCGGCCACGACAACGAATGGCCCCCCGGCCGCGGTGGAGGTCGCGTCGGCGCCGCGCCGTGGCATTTCGGCGACGCGGCGCACGGCGGCCGATGCGGTGCGGGCCTGCGCCTCGATCAGCGCCGCCGGCACCGGCTGCGACCAGCGCGTCGGCAGCTTCG